>JAVVZN010000090.1:0-6169 GCA_036650555.1 Rikenellaceae bacterium | reverse complement strand
ATGTAAAGTGCTGTTTCTTGAGTTGGTTTAAAGCGCACATTACCGCCACCACCACCGCCACGTACTCCAATGTAGTGTTGTCCGTAGCACCTTGATGCTGCTATTATTGATATAACCAGTATGATTAATATTTTGTTTTTCATTTGGTCTGTTTATGCACAATGACTCTATTATTCTTTTTTGAACAGTTTGTTAAGATCTATCTTTATATCGTCTAACTCCCAATTTTCTTTTACCTCAAACAGTGAGTTTCCACCAGCGTCTTTATATATCTTACTATATTCAGGTTGAATTCTGTGTATTAGATCGCCATCATCCCATTTGCCATTTTTGTTTCTATCTTCTATTACATTAATTCTGTATTTTCCAGACTTTATAAATTCAAATTTCACAACGTCTTGGTTTATATACGGAATTTGGTAAGCGCGATTTTTGCCATCCATAAATGCAACTATATAGTTGTAGGAGCTGTCACGATTGGAGAGGTGAATGTTTACGGTGCCAAACTTTGTTCTATCCATTATTGAGAACGACGACTTTATAGTGTCGTTTTTCATATCTAAAATATCGACGAAAACACTGTCTGGGATTAGTAGCTCGTATTTTGCAGCCTCTATCCAGTTAGATTTTAAGCGCCATTTCATGATGTCTATGCTGTCTTGTACAATACTAAATGTTACATTTTCATATTGCACATTAGTAGTAGCCTCCTTAGTGGCTTTCTTTGCTGCATCAGCAGGTTTTCCACTACGTGCACCTCGCTCCTCTTTCGCTTTGACCTCAATAATATGTTTTAATGTTATTTGTGAAGAGTCGATGATTTGTAGAGGGTAGCCAAATTTGAATATTATATCTTCGTATGGGTTTAATGTTTGAGGCGATTCTGTGCTTATTCGAAATGGATTAGGCTCTTTTGTGTCATTACTTTTCTTCTTGCGTTTTATCTCACGGTGTCCAATTACAAATTTCTTTGTTATGATGGTGTCTTTGGGGATAGAATCGCCTGTTGTTGAGGCGTATGTAATATTTCCTTTTATTGAATCTGGGATATGTAGCGCTGCTGGAATAAAAATTGTGATTGTGTCGCCGTATTTGGTGCGTTTTGTTATCACCTTATCTAGGTCAATGCTATCGAGTGTAAACTCCGAGATGATCGGATTTTTCTCTGCAAATTCAAGCTGTAATGTGTTTTTATCCGGACGTGATGATTTAGATAATGTTTGTCGTTTTAGAGGTGCACTCTCAGAAAAAAGTCTAAACTGCGTTTGTGGTGATGCCTCAATTCTAAGACGTAATGGGTTGAACCACACATCAAATGGGGGTAGCTTAGATGGGTTGAGAAGTGTGTCGATGAATGCCACTTTGTCGGCTCCTTTATCGTATTTGCCAGTTGTGGGTTCCTCTTGCAAAGCGTAAACCTTATAGTTTATAGGTTTTAGATTCGTTGCAATAAAAACACCCATACTGTCGGTGCGGGCAATCGAATTTGGAAGAGATTTATAAAGCACTGAATCAGATTCCAATGAATCTTTTTTAGCATCGTAGAGTAGTATCAATGCGTTTAAAATCGAGTCACCAGTGAAGGCATCAATCACCTGTCCACTCATTGCTAAAGAGTCGATGGATGGACCTGTTGAAAAAACATAGGCAAAGTTCACTAGTGGATTTCCTTCGTTGTTGTCTTGGATTGAGTTGCCAAAATCTATTTTGTAGGTGGTGGCAGAATCGAGTTTCTCTTCAAATTCTATGATTAAGCTCTTGCCTTTCACAGTGAAACGTGGTCGGCGTTTCATCTCTGGTGAGATTAAAACCTCTTTCTGTACATCTTTTACTTGAATATATTCATTAAAAAGTATGATTACTTTTTGGGCATTGAAGTTTGTTGTTAGTAGTGGAGGAGTTATTGAAATTATCTTTGGTGGAATGCTATCACGCGGACCTCCTTGTGGGGCTGCTGGATTAGCACAACGCATGAAAAACGACATAGCAAAAAATAGTGCTATGCACGCAGCATTTAATTTATAATTATTCCTCTTTTTTACCATTACTTATTATCGCCTTTGAATATTTTGTAGCCTATATTTAATCCTATTTTATATGGCAACCATTCTCCAGATTTGTTGTATGGATATATCTCTTCTCCTGTGGTTGGAGAATAGCCAACGTACCAGCTATGTTGCCAGCCGCCGCCGAAAAATCCTTCTAACATCCAGCGTTTGTTTTTGCCGAACTCCCATTGATAACCAACTACTCCGCCCATGACAACGCCCCAGCCTTTGCAGTTTTTACCTTTATCTTTTGCCATATAGAATGCTTGCATACCTGCATTAGGACCAATAAACCATCCGTTGTAGTTGCCTTTAGGATGCCAGCGCACCTCGTTCATAAACATGCCAAATTCAAATGGTTGAGATGTGCTACTAAAAAATTTCACCCCTTTCCATGGAGAATACACCATCTCGGCGTTGTATGTCCAGTGTGTTGAGAGCGGCATTTCAACCGATGGATTTACAATTCCAACTAGTGCGTATAGCGAATTTAACTTTAAATAGGTTTGCGCAGTTGTTGATTTTACAGCCATAAGTATGGCGAAAATTAAAATAATTTTTTTCATTACTATTATAGTATATGTCTATTTATTCGACAAAGATATGTTTATTTTCGTTAAAATTGGTACTAATTGAAAATTTTAGTAACTTTGCAATCGTTATTTTTACCATCGAATTAATTTTTAAATCAATTATTATATGCGAATTATCAAGGTTGTTTTATTGTTGTCTATATCTTTTTTTTGCACTACTTCATTTGCTCAAAACTACGAGCAAAAAGCAAAAGAAATGGGGCTTAGTCAAAGTCAGATAGATGCTTATAAAAACAAAGCTCTAGGTTCTAAGCAAGGAGAACAGCAGCAAAATCAAGTTTATGAGGGCGATAATAGAACTCGCACTGCAAAGTTAGACCCTTTAGCTCCTAATCAAAATCAATATAATATTCCAAGTGATAACGTTAAACTTACAATTGAAGAGCAACGCAAGCAACGTTTTGGAATGGATATTTTCAATAATAAAAATTTGTCGTTTGAACCCAACCTTAACATGGCAACCCCATCTGATTATGTGCTTGCAGCCGGCGACGAAATAATAGTTGATGTTTGGGGCGCTTCAGAACAGACATACAAACTTATAATCTCTCCAGATGGCACTGTTGTTATCCCAAATGTTGGTGTTGTAAATTTGTCATCTTTAAATGTGGATCAAGCAGAGCGTAAGTTAATGAATGCGCTTTCTGGTATCTATTCCGGTATTGATGGCGCTGAGGTGAAAATTAATCTTGCAGTTGGTAAAATACGTAGTGTGAAGGTGAACGTGGCAGGTGAGGCAGTAAATCCAGGCACCTACACCCTCCCTTCTGTTGCCACACTATTTAATGTGTTGTACATGGCAGGTGGAGTGAACGATATAGGATCTTTGCGCGATATTAAACTTTACCGTGGGGGCAAACTAGTCACCTCTTTAGATGTCTATGACTATATCACCAAAGGTCAAAGTGCATCTAATGTGCGTTTGCAAGATAATGATATGGTTATTGTGGAGCCTTACAAAAATCTTATAGCAACAAAAGGAAGTCTGAAACGAGAGAGAATATATGAACTTAAAGATGGCGAAACACTATCTGACCTTCTACAATATGCTGGTGGCTTCTCAGGTAATGCGTTTACTGAAAAGGTAACTGTAAGTCGTCGTAATGGAGATCGTTATCAAATAAGCACTGTCCTTTCCGACAATTTCCCTATATTCAAAATGAAAGATGGTGATATGTTGGAGGTTGATAAAACAATACCTATCTTTAATAATCGTGTGTCGGTTAGTGGTGCTGTTTGGCGAGAAGGAAACTATGAGCTAACGCCAAAAACACAAACTTTGTCGGCTCTTATAGAGAGTGCAGGTGGATTGAAAGGCGATGCTTTTACAAATCGTGGTCAAATCACACGTCAGTTGCCTGACTATTCATTTGAGATTATAGCAGTTGATATAAAGAAAGTATTATCTGGTGAAAGCCAAGATGTGGCTCTGCAAAGTAATGACAAACTCTATATTCCTTCGATATATGATTTATCTGAAAAACAATATATAAAAATATTCGGTGAAGTGAACCTGCCAAAGCTTACTGAGATAGAACGAAAAAGTTTGGTTGAAAAAAAGAAGTTGGAGCGTAATATAAAAGAACAACGTTATCTCACATCAATATCTTCTGCTCAAGTAAAGCATGATTCTACAGCTAACATTAAAGATTATCCAGTTCCAGAAGATATTTTAGTGACTGAGCCACCAATAAAAGATGCCTATGCTGAAAGATATGATTACGACGTGCGTGATTCGCTATATGTTAATAGAAGTGATAAAAATGTGATTCCTTTCAGCAAAGGAATGACTATTGAAGATGCAATATTGCTTGCAGGAGGCATGAAGGAGTCGGCCTCAGAGGCAAAAGTGCTAGTGGCTAGAAGAATGAAAAATAATACATCTACATCGGCACCTAGTATTATTGCTGAAGAATTTAGTTTTGCAATATCTAAAGATCTCAAGATTCTCGATGGCGGTGAAAGTTTTGTGCTCGAACCTTTTGATGAGATTTATGTTAGAAAATCACCAGGCTACGTAATGCAACGTCGTGTTAAAGTGATGGGAGAGATTGCTTTCCCTGGCGATTATGTGCTTACCAAAACTGGAGAGCGAATATCAAGCGTGCTTAATAAGGCAGGTGAATTTACTCAAGATGCCTATATTAGTGGAATAAAATTAATACGGAAGAAAACAGAAAGCGAGATTGAGCGTGAGCGAGTTAAAATAATGATGAGTCAAAGAGATGAAGATGTTAAGATGGCAGAAATGGATCTTAAAATAGATTCTGTCTACACCGTCGGTATTGATGTTTTTGCTGCACTTGCAGACCCTGGCAGTTATTCAGATCCAGTGCTACGTGAAGGCGATGTCATATTAATACCAGTGGTAACAAACACCATTAGAATTTCGGGAGCAGTGTTGTATCCAAATACAGTGAGTTACGTGGCTGATAAAAAATATAAATATTATATCGAAAGTGCAGGTGGTTATGTTCAACGTGCACGCAAAAAACCGTATATTATATATATGAATGGCACTGTGGCTTTGGCTCGTAAAGGAGCAAAAATAGAGCCCGGATGTGAAATCATTGTTCCTGCTAAAGTTGAAAAAACTAATCCATTGGGTGTTCAAGGTTGGTTAGGTTTGGCAACATCACTTACATCAGTTGCCGCAATGTCTACCTCAATAATATCAAGTCTTAACAAATAAATAGTCGTCGCTGAAAAAGTGCCGTAGGATTACTTTACACGGAAAGCTGGTCGTGGGTTGTGTTACACTTTTCAACTTATCGCAATGTTTTTAACCGGACAACAATAAAAGACAATCATATAGTAAAAAGACAAGCGTTGTGTAAATCACAACGCTTGTCTTTTAAAATTGTATGGCTCTATTTCTTTAGTAAAATATCGTTTATAGCCTCTTTAAAAGTGGCTTTAGGTAGTGCGCCTTGCATCATCTGAGGTTGTCCTTTCATAGGAATAAATAGAATAGATGGAATGCTTCTAATTCCGAACATAGCTGCAATATCTTGTTCTTTCTCAGTGTCTACCTTATAAATATATATCTGATCGGCATATTCTGCTGCGAGTTCTTCGAGTATTGGAGCCACCATCTTGCATGGACCGCACCATGAGGCATAAAAATCTATGATGGCAGGTTTATCGCCTAGGTAGTTCCACTCTTTTTTGTCACCGTTAAGATCAATGATCTTTTTTGAAAATTCTTCTTGTGTTAGATTAATTGTTTTCATATTTTTACTTGTTTTATTTGATTGACCATTGCAAGCTGCTACTAAAAATGATGATAGCAACATAGTGTATATTATTTTTTTCATATTCATTACGATTATCAATTTCTAAGCCAATTTTATTATCTTCTAATACTTTGCAAAGCTAGAAAATTAATTTCTTATAATAAAATTTTCCATAGGAAAATACATAACTATTTACCTATATATGTATAGTTTAAAATAATAGAGTAGCAAAACAGCATCAAATAATTCAATTAATTTTTTTGACAAAAAGAGCTCTAAAATAACTTCGATA
>JAVVZN010000089.1:0-6172 GCA_036650555.1 Rikenellaceae bacterium | reverse complement strand
TTGCATATTGAAAAGTATTAAATTTTATAAATGATTAATATAAATAAGGTTATGTCGTACGATTTGAAAGAGATTGCTAATGCTTTTGCGCTTGATGGTGTAGTGGCTGAAGTTAAACAGTTGGGTGATGGTTTTATAAACGATACGTTTGTTGTCATTACGGAAAATAATGGACCACGCTACATTCTACAACGTAAAAATAAAAATATTTTTACAGATGTTCCTGCCATGATGAACAATATCAAAATGGTAACAGAGCATATAAAAGCCAAATCAATCAAAGCAGGTGGAGATCCAATGCGTGAGGCGCTAACAGTGATCCCAGCCAAAGATGGTAAACTATACCACAAAACCACAGATGATGAATTTTGGGCTGTATGTTTGTTTGTAGAAGATACAATCACTTATGGTGCTGCCGACACTCCAGAACTTGCCTACCAAGGCGGTAAAGGAATAGGTAAATTCCAAAAGTTATTAGCCGATTTCGATAAAGAGCTAACCGACATATTGCCAGGTTTTCACAACATGCGTTTCCGCTACAAACAGTGGGATGATGCAGTAAAAAATGATGCAGCAGGTAGAGTGAAAAATCTTGCCACCGAAATATCATGGATAGAAGATCGCAGGGTAGAGATGCTAAAGTTCTGGGAGCTTGTTGAGAAAGGTGTGATCCCAAAACGTGTTACACACAACGATACAAAAATAAACAATATCCTTTTCGATAAACAAGGTGAGGTGCTTTGTGTTATCGACCTTGATACAGTGTTGGGAAGTATCTGTTTGAACGACTTTGGAGACGCAATTCGTTATGTAACAAACACAGGTGCTGAAGATGATAAGAACCTCGATAATGTGTCGATGAACCTCGATATATTCAAAGGCTACACTGAAGGTTATTTGTCGGAGGCAGCATCGTTTTTAACCGATAAAGAGATTGAATATCTTGCTTTCTCTGCTAGATTCATAACATTTGAACAGGTGTTGCGCTTTTTGATGGACTACATCAACGGTGACACCTACTACCGCATAAAATATCCTGAACATAATATTGATCGTACACGTGCTCAATACAAACTGCTTCAGTGCATGGAGGCAAACATGCCTAAAATGCAACAAATTGTGAAAGAGGCTATTGCAGTATATAAAAAATAGTGATATGTTAGTTTTAAAGATAAAAAAGCCATCTTCACCAGAAGATATTGAAGATGTTTTTTCTCAATTACCTAAAACAAAAATTGCTAATGTCAATTGGGTGAAAGAATTTCCATATAAACCTGATGTTAAGTTTGCTATTTTTCATGATGGTGATTCAATTTATCTTCGTTATCAAGTTGATGAACAACACACACTTGCACGCATGGGAGCCGATAATGGTGAGGTGTGGAAAGATTCATGTGTGGAGTTTTTCATAGCTTTAGACGATAGCGGATATTACAATTTTGAATTTAACTCTTTAGGAAAAGGGCTGGTTGGTTTCAGGCAAGATCGAAACACCGTTGTTCATGGAGATGATGCAGTTCTGTCTAAAATTTCGCGACAAGGAACCATGGGAAGTTCTCCGTTTGAAGAGCGTGATGATCAAACATGGGAACTAACGCTTACAATCCCTAAAGATGCGTTTTTTAAACATAATTTAAAAACATTAACAGGCATAAAAGCGCGGGCTAACTTCTATAAATGTGGCGATGATCTAACCATACCGCATTTCGTGTCGTGGAAACCAATAGATAACCCAACACCAAATTTCCACCTCCCTAAGTTTTTTGGAGAGTTAGAATTTGTGTAGATTAATGGGAAAGATTTAATTTTTAAAACAAAATTAAGTTAGTTTCTTAAAATGTCAATTAAAATCACTACCTTTGATCTAGTGTTTTTGATTGACATTTTTTATATGGAAGATATTAAAGTAGGAGTTAAAGCTCCATTATTCAAACTGATGGATGCTCAAGGAGTTGAACATTCAATTGAGGATTACAAAAAGGTGATTCTCTATTTCTATCCTAAAGATAGCACCCCAGGTTGCACTGCTGAGGCATGTAGTTTGCGAGATGGTTATAGCGATATTAAGCATTTAGGTTTTGAAATAATCGGAATAAGCGGTGATAATGCGGCATCGCATAGCCGATTCATAGAAAAACAAAACTTGCCTTTTATATTACTTTCAGATGAAGATAAAAGCGTGTGTGCTGCCTATGGCGCATATGGTGAGAAAAAATTTATGGGCAAAACATATATGGGGATCATACGTAAAACATTCGTTATTGAAGATGGCATTATAACTCATATTTTTGATAAAGTGAATACCAAAACTCATAATGAACAAATATTAGAAATATTATAATAATAAATAGATAGATGGCAGAAGTTAAAAAGAAATCGGCGTCAGACGAACCTAATGATAAATTAAAGGTGCTTGCAGCCGCAATGGAAAAGATACAAAAAGATTACGGTAAAGGCTCTATTATGAAAATGGGCGATCAAGTGGTCGATCCAAATATTCCTGTTATCCCATCGGGATCTATTGCACTAGATCAAGCTTTAGGCATAAAAGGTTATCCTAAAGGTCGTATAATTGAGATTTATGGTCCAGAGTCGTCGGGTAAAACCACTCTTGCCATTCATGCAATTGCACAAGCTCAAAAACTAGGTGGCATAGCAGCAATTATAGATGCAGAACATGCTTTTGATAGGTTTTATGCGCAGAAATTGGGTGTTGATATAGATAATCTACTCATCTCTCAACCCGACAATGGAGAGCAGGCTTTGGAAATTGCTGAGGCTCTAATTAGATCAAGTGCAGTTGATATTATTGTGATCGACTCAGTGGCTGCTCTAACTCCCAAGGCGGAGATAGAAGGCGAAATGGGTGAAGCCAAAATGGCTCTACAAGCGCGACTTATGTCGCAGGCTTTGCGTAAGATAACAGGTGTGGTAAGCAAAACAAATACTATTTGCATGTTTATCAATCAGTTGCGAGAGAAGATAGGTGGTAATGTTTATGGCAATCCAGAAACAACAACTGGTGGTAATGCACTAAAATTCTACGCCACTATCCGTATTGATATTCGTAAAGGCACACCAATAAAAGATGGTGAGGAGCAGCTAGGCTCGCGCGTGAAAGTAAAAGTAGTAAAAAATAAGATGGCATCGCCATTCAAACGGGCTGAATTCGACATGATATATGGAGAAGGCATATCATTGATAGGTGAGATTGTAGATATTGCAACCGATGCCGATATTATAAAGAAAAGCGGTTCATGGTTCTCATACGGAGATCAGAAGTTGGGTCAAGGTCGTGAAAATGTAAAGCAGCTTTTACAAGACAACAAAGAGCTTCGTGATGAAATAGAGAAGAAAGCACGTGAGGCTTATGCTCAGATAGATAGTAAAAGATAATGTTTTATTGTTGTTCGATAAAAATTTCAAACGTGGCATGTAATTGTATGATTTACAGGGCGGAAACTGGGGCAAAAAGAGCCGAAAACAACGAGATTAATAAATTCAATACAACTTCTAAATAAATTAATACTTTTTTAAGAAAAAATATGCACTTGCAGTGCTTCAAAAAACGAAAATACTCTTAGAGTGTTTTCGGGAGCTGCCGCGGTAGCTCATAGGATTTCGCTTTAATGTAAGGCATAATTTTTAACTGGACAACAATAATAATATTTATGTTTACAGCTCAGGATGATGAATTAATTCAACAACGATTTGAAGATCTTTTGGCAGTTTGTGATTCAATGAAGATCTACAAACACGACGGCGACAGAGATAAGATCATTGCTGCATTTAAGTTTGCTAACGAGGCACATTATGGTGTTCGTCGTAAATCAGGTGAACCATATATTGTTCATCCTATTGCTGTTGCACGTATTGTGGTGGCCGAAATAGGTTTGGGTGTCAAATCTGTTATTGCCTCATTACTCCACGATGTCGTAGAAGATACAGACTATACGATAGAAGATATAGAACGTATGTTTGGGGCAAAAGTGGCCGACATGGTCGATGGGCTAACCAAAATGAAGGCTGCAAGTGGTTATGCAGGTGAGATATCGGAACAAGCAGAGAATTTCAAAAAGATGTTGCTCACCTTGTCGAACGATGTGCGTGTGATCATAATCAAACTTGCAGATAGGCTGCACAACATGCGTACGCTAGGCTCTATGGCGCAGAACAAGCAGATGAAGATACTCAGCGAAACAATGTATCTGTTTGCTCCAATGGCGCATCGTCTTGGTTTGTATAAGGTGAAAAGTGAGCTCGAAGATTTGAGTTTGAAGTATAGTTTTCCCGATGATTACCAGAAAATATATGATAAATTATCGGAAACTGAGATCCAACGATCTGAATATATAGAGAAATTAAAGGCTCCTATATCTGAGAAATTACTAGCAGCTGGTATTCATCATGAGATAACCGGTAGGGTAAAATCTATCTATTCTATATGGAAGAAGATGCAGCGTAAACAGATCACCCTTGAGGAGATATACGATCTTTTTGCCATCAGAATAGTATTTGCACCAGTTGAATTTGTGCCAGAGAAGACGCAATGTTGGCATGTCTACTCAATAGTAACCGACATCTACAAACCTCGTCCCGACAGGTTACGCGAGTGGATAAATATCCCGAAAGCAAATGGATATGAGGCTCTACATTGCACTGTTATGGGTCCAGAGGGGCGTTGGGCAGAGGTGCAAATTCGATCTGAAAGAATGAATGAGGTTGCCGAAAAAGGTTTTGCAGCCCATTGGAAATACAAAGATAAATCGGCAAACAATAAAGAAGGAGAGCTCGATAAATGGATTAAAGAGGTGCGCGATGCCCTCAATAGTTCAACCCACGATGCGGTGGAGTTTCTCGATGAGTTTCAGCTCAACCTATATAGTTCGGAAGTGGTGGTGTTTACTCCGAAAGGAGCCACTAAAACAATGCCTAAAGGTGCTACCGCCCTCGATTTTGCATACGATATACACACTAACGTAGGTAATAAAGCGATAGGTGCTAAGATAAATCACAAAATGGAATCACTCTATAAGGTGCTAGAGAGTGGCGATCAGGTTGAAATAATAACATCAAACAATGGTCGTCCCAAACTAGAATGGTTACATAAGGTGTTTACTGCTAAGGCAAAACAACGTATAAAATCATACCTAAAGAAGGAGAGCGATAACAATATACAGCGTGGTATAGATCTATTTGAAGAGGATTTGAAAGGGTTAGGTATAAAACCTAGTAGTAGTCTATTCAAGAAGGTTTTACCAGCCTATAAATGCACTAATAAAGACGAATTTTATAGTAAACTTGGCGCAGGCATCATTCATATCGACAACTTAAAGCAAGTTGTTAAAACAAGTGCTGCAAGCAAGATAGTGAAGTATTGGTCGTTACAATTCAACAATACTTTTAAGTTGTTTGGTGGTGGTGGAAGTAATTCAAAACCTGCCACAGTTATTCAACAACCTACAAATTATCAAATTGCAGAGTGTTGTTTTCCTTCGCCGGGCGATGAAGTGATAGGTTTCAAAGGTAAAGATGATGTGGTGGTGGTGCATAAAAAAAGTTGTCCAGAGGCAATACGCACAGCATCTCAAAATGGAGGATCAATTGTTGCAACACAATGGTCGTCTGAAAAAATAATGTCGTATCTATCTCATGTTAAGATAAATGGTAAAGATAGGATGGGTATTTTACTCGATCTATCGCTTGTTGTAACAAAGCAGCTTAATGTAAATATAAGAAAATTGCATATTGAAAGTCATGATGGTATTTTTGAAGGTTATGTGTCGTTGTATGTTAAAAATAACGACGACCTTAAAAATATAATGTCGCGAATTTCAACCATAAAAGGGGTAGAAACTGTGCATAAAATTGACCTTGACGAGGTAAACGACTCGTTGTAAAATTTTGATTATGGAAACAAGTGTAATTGTATTAATAATTGTTGCGGTGCTTATTGTCACCTATGCTCGTAATATGCACAAATCGTGGGATGAAGGAGGTGAGATAGTAGAAGAAAGAGAGCCTTCACCATTCAATAATCAAGAGCAAACTGTTCAAGATCCAGAGCAATTATCAAACGATATGCCTATGTTAGATACAGAGGAAGAGAGTTACGACATGCCTATGCTAGATAGAGTGGAAGAGAGCTACAATATGCCTATGCTAGACCCAG
>JAVVZN010000088.1:0-6269 GCA_036650555.1 Rikenellaceae bacterium | reverse complement strand
TACCTACAATCGAGCTAAAAACCTATATAACGAAGGGGTCATACCTGCTCAGAAATTTGATGAAGCATCGGCAAATTTGAAGGCAATGCAAAGCACCGTAAACGCCGCAAAATCACAATACTTAATGGCAAAAGAAGGTGCACGTAAAGAGGATAAACGTGCTGCTGCTGCTCTTGTGGCTCAGGCAAGTGGTGGTGTGTCGGAAGTTGAGGCATATCTCAAAGACGCTATTCAGTGTTCTCCTATTGATGGTGAGGTGTCGAGTGTGATGGCCGAAAAAGGAGAGCTAGTAAGTGCAGGTTTTCCTATTGTTTCGCTTGTTGATCTAAATGATATATGGTTCTCATTCAATATAAAAGAGAGTTATCTGCCTAACATACGTGAAGATCAATTAATAAATGTTTATGTCCCTGCACTTGCCAAGGATATGGAGGTGAAAGTTTATTACATTGCTGTGCAAGCTCAGTATGCAACATGGACAGCCACTCGTGCTGATGGCGAATTTGACATACGCACTTTTGAGGTTCGTATGCGTCCAACATCCAAAATCGAGGGCCTACGTCCGGGTATGACAATCTTACTGGATTGGAATAAATTATAGATATGCGTCGAAAATATTTGAATAGAGGGTTTAATCTTACGTTTATCAGAGAGTTGCGTTTTATCGGTAGAGATAAAACTTTCTCTTTGGCAATCATATTTATCCCTATCATAACCTTTTTCTTCTTAACAGCTGTGTTTTACAATGGGGTGCCAACCGATATGCCAATAGGTGTGGTAGACAACGACAACACTCCACTATCGCGTCAGCTAATTCAAATGGTAGACGCAGGTCAAGCTGTGAAAGTGGCTTACGATCTGAGTTCTGTCAGCGAGGGGCGTGATTTGATGTTTGAAGGTAAACTAAGTGGCATTTTGGTTGTCCCCGTAGATTTTGAAAGGAAGGTGTTTCGCGGAGAAAAAGTAAGCTGTTCAGCTTTTATCAGTGGGTTGAATATATTGGTTGGTACATTAATTGAGCGTGATGTGACCACAACAGTACAAACGTTTTCGACAGGTATAGAGATTCAGAAACTTGTTTCAGCTGGTAAATCCAAAGCGGAGGCATACAACCTATCAATGCCTATATATTTTGATAAACACATACTATTCAATCCATACACTAGCTATGCTTATTATTTATTGCCAGGTTTCATGCCGATGATGTTGCTTTTGATAGTCTTGCTTTCATCATCGTATAGCATCGGCACCGAGCTGAAAGAGGGCACAGCAAGCATCTGGTTGTCGTCGTCGGGAGGTAGTATTTTCACCGCAACAATGGCAAAATTATTGCCTTACACAATCATTTTCATTGTGCAACTACTTGTGATGAATGTTATTATGTATAACTATCTGAAGGTGCCACTTAATGGAAATATATGGCTGATTGCTGCTGCAAACTTGTTGTTTGTTTTGGCTTATCAAATGGTTGGCGTTTTAATAACTGTGATATTTGCCAATATGCGTTTTGCAATGAGTATATGTGCCGGTTACGGAGTGTTAGCATTCTCATTCTCAGGGCTTACATTTCCTATCATTGCTATGAGTGATTATATAGCTCCATTTTCAAATGTCTTTCCTCTTAAATTTTACATGAATGTATTTATTGATCAAGCAATGCGCGGAGCGCCCGATTATGTGTCGTATATTGATCTGGCAGTGCTTATGGTCTTCATTCTGATACCTCTACTCTCTCTGCTAAGATTGAAAGTGCTTGCAACAAACAAAAAATATTGGGGTAAAAGCTAACGTTATGTCAAATATGTATAATAAAATAGCCCGTGAGTGTGCCAATTTCCTTGATGTTATAAAAATAGAGTATAAAGCTATTTTTAATGATGGAGGAGTGATGCTCATCCTTTTCGGAGCTATTTTCATCTATTCCACACTCTATTCATTTGCATATCATAATCAAGTGGTGCGTGATATTCCTATTGCTGTGGTGGATGAGAGTGGCACTCCTATGGCTCGTGAATTTATCAGGGCATTAGATGCCTCATCATCGTTGCATGTGGCTTATGAGCCAACGAATCTAAATAGTGCAAAACAATTATTCTACTTGAGAAATGTGTATGGAGTGATTGTTATTCCCGATAATTTCGAGAAAAACATACTACGTAAAGAGCAGGCCAAGTTTGTGATATATGCCGATGCAAGTTATTTTCTTATGTATAAAAATCTCTTTGCCGCTGCAACTGCCACAATGGCTGTTCAAAACTATAAGTTGGAGCTAGCCACCTTTATGCAAGCAGGAATGTCGTCTGAGGCAGCTACGGCTTTGGCAGATCCAGTTGGGTTAAACACAGTGAAACTCTTTAATAGAATTGATGGCTATGCCACATTTGTAATGCCTGCCATAATGCTGCTCATCATACAACAAACTCTACTTATTTCAATAGGTATGATAGGCGGAACATTTCGTGAGCGTAAACTCTACCACTACTACCGTAATAAAGATGGCAAATGGTACAGCGCATGGTCTGTTGTATTTGGAAAATTGATAACATATCTCGTGTTGTTGATAGGCGTATGTCTTGTGATTTTTGGAGTCTACTACAAGCTATTCGGTTATCCTTCTAGGGCTGGACGTTTCGATTTTCTGTTCTACATCGTTCCTTATATCATCTCATCGGCAGCGGCAGCAATAGCCTTATCAACAGTTTTTCGTAAGCGTGAGAGTGCCATTCTACTACTTGTGGTGTGGTCAATCCCATTTCTACTTCTTAGCGCGGTGTCGTTTCCGAGAGAGGGAATGCCACATTGGCTCTACTTTATTGGTCAGATTATTCCTAGCAGTAGTGCCATAGGTGGCTTTATAAGGTTGGAGGTGATGGGTGCAACACTAAAAGATATATCAATTCAATATTCTATAATGTGGGGTTTATCAATACTATACACCTCCATAGCATTATTTACCATGAGTTTTAGAATGAAAAAAGCAAAAAAGATTTTGAAGTAAGCTAAATAATATCTATCTTTGCACCATCAAAATCCAAATGGTGGATGTAGCTCAGTTGGTTAGAGTGTTGGATTGTGGTTCCGAAGGTCGCGGGTTCGAGCCCCGTCTTCCACCCCCATTAAAAGCCGTATTATTTATTAATACGGCTTTGTTTTTTTTATTGGTGTGTTGTTGTCCGATAAAATTTCAAGTGTCCTAGTAAATGAATATGCTAAAGATAAAAGTAAAGAATACGATAACACACCAAATTTGAATTTTTTACTAAACAGCAATAGTTTATTTTTTGCATATTGTCAATAATAGTGTATTTTTGTAAAGAACAAAAATAATAAAAAGCACGATATGCTTATAAAAACATATTATTATGAAATTTTTTATTGATACTGCTAACCTCAATCAGATTGAGAGAGCATCACAAATGGGAGTACTCGATGGTGTCACAACTAATCCATCTTTAATGGCAAAAGAGGGGATCAAAGGTGCTGAGGCTATCAAAGCTCATTATGCAAAAATATGTGAGATTGTTTCTGGCGATGTTAGTGCTGAGGTGCTCGCCACTGATTATGACGGAATGATAAAAGAGGGTAAAGAGTTGGCAGCAATAAATCGTCAGATAGTGGTTAAAGTTCCATGTACGCTAGATGGAATCCGTGCTATAAAAGCCTTTACCGATATGGGAATACGCACTAATTGCACATTGGTATTCTCGGTAGGACAAGCCATCTTAGCTGCTAAGGCAGGAGCATCATATCTATCTCCTTTCGTTGGACGACTCGACGATATAAGTTCGAGTGGCATAGAGCTAGTGTCTAAAATAGTAACAATATATCGTTACTATGGCTACACAACTGAGGTTCTTGCTGCATCTATTCGCTCAACACAGCATATCATTCAATGTATGGAGGTCGGTGCCGATGTCATTACTGCGCCACTTTCTGCTATTGAAGGTTTGATAAAACATCCTTTGACAGATAAAGGGCTTGAAATTTTCGCTGAAGCAACCGCGGAGCTAAAATAATTAACAAAACAATTAAAGCATAATGTGCTTAAAACAATTATGAGCGAAAAAAAGTTTAAATCGGGGTTTGTGAATATTGTAGGAAATCCAAATGTTGGCAAATCATCATTAATGAATGTGTTGGTTGGTCAGCGTATATCTATCATCACTTCAAAAGCCCAGACCACACGTCACCGTATAATGGGGATTGTGAATGGAGAGGATTTTCAGATTGTCTATTCAGATACTCCCGGAGTGTTGAAGCCTAATTACAAATTGCAAGAGTCTATGCTCAAGTTCTCTACTGGGGCTATCGGCGATGCAGACATTATTCTCTATGTCACCGACACTGTGGAAACAGTAGAAAAGAATATGGAGTTTATAGATAAAGTGCGTAGCTCTGGCATATTTACTATTGTTGTGGTAAATAAAATCGACCTTACCACAGCTGAAAAGCTTGATGAGTTGGTGGAGAAACTAAAACTTGTTTTGCCAGATGCCGTGATAGTTCCTGCATCGGCAACAAACAAATTCAATATCGAAAATCTCTTCAAGTTAATAATAGAAAAGCTGCCTGAAGGCGAGCCTTTCTACGATAAAGATGCTCTCACAGATCGTCCTATGCGTTTTTTTGCCTCGGAGATTATTCGTGAAAAAATTTTACTCACCTACGACAAAGAGGTGCCTTACTGTGTTGAGGTTGTTGTTGAGGATTATGAGGAGGGAGCAACGCTCGATAAGATACGTGCTATTATAAATGTGGCGCGTGAGTCGCAAAAAGGCATCATAATAGGTCATAAAGGTAATCGTCTACGTGAGATAGGCACAAAAGCGCGTCTTGATCTCGAAGAATTTTTGCAGAAAAAAGTATTTCTTGATCTCTATGTCAAAGTAAATGGCGACTGGCGTGACAATGAAAAAGCGCTGAAAAGTTATGGCTATATTGAGTAAGAAGCTGTTTTAATTTTACTAATCATATAAAACTTACTTATTATGGAAAACCTTAGTAGAAAAGAGTTCATTACAAAAACTGCTGTTATAGGAGTTGTTGCCGCTACCACAGGAGTTGCATCAGCCTTAACATCTTGCAGTGGAGTAGCCGATGACGACAAAACAAAATATGCTCCGCTTTCAAAGGCAGGAGAATATTATGTGCCTGACCTAGTGGATAGCAAGGCGCCAGATGGTAAGGAGCTAAAGGTTGGAATTATTGGTTGCGGTTCTCGCGGCGGTGGAGCGTGCTACAACTTCATGAACTCAGCAAATGGAGTGTCGATAGTGGCAATGGCTGATATTTTCCCCGACAGGTTGGAAAATTTGCGTGCACGTTTGAAAAAAGATCTTGATGTAAATGTTGCCGATAATAAAATCTACTATGGTTTTGATTCTTACAAAACCCTTATTGACGATAATCCCGATATTGATCTAGTAATTATAGCAACCCCAACTGTTTTTCACCCAGAGCATGCACGTTATGCTATTGAAAAAGGAAAACATGTGTTCTGTGAAAAACCATCTGCCGTAGATCCTACTGGTGCGCGTTTAATGATGGCAGCGGCCAAAATGGCTCATAGCAATGGGTTGTGTGTGGTGACAGGCACACAACGTCATCATGACCGAGCTTATGTCGAGTCGTATAAAAAAATTCGCGAGGGTTATATTGGCAAAATTGTGAGTGGTAATGTGTATTGGAATCAAGGGGGTCCGTGGTTTAAGGTTCGTAAAAAAGAGTGGACAGATATGGAGTATATGTTGCGCGACTTCTTCAGTTGGAACTGGTTGTGTGGTGATCATGTGCTTGATCAAATGATCCATAATCTTGATGTGTTCTGTTGGTTCTCTCATCTAAAACCGATTAGTGTGGTTGGGATGGGTTCGCGTTTGCAACGTTCAACAGGCGATATATTCGATAATTTCAGTTTAGATTACGTTTTCGAGGGAGGCATACATGTTCATGCTATGGCTCGTCAAATAGATGATTGTGCCAATAAAGTTGGCGAATTTATTCAAGGAACGTTAGGCTCTTGGAGTAGTGAAACCATGGAGATAAAAGATCTTGATGGAAATGTGGTATGGGCATACGATCGTGAGGCGCAGAAAAAGTTTCCACAAAACGATCCGTATGTGTTAGAACATGCAAACTTAGTTAAACACATACGTGCAGGAGTTCCAATATGCACAATAGATGGCACAGTGGTTTCGTCGTTAGCTTGTATAATGGGTCGTGAAAGTGCCTACACAGGCAAAGAATATACATGGGATGAAATTCTTACC
>JAVVZN010000087.1:0-6309 GCA_036650555.1 Rikenellaceae bacterium | reverse complement strand
AAGATAACAAAATAGAGTGCCTACACTGCTCCACTGGAATAATGATAACACCTTCCTACCATTTCAAAGTGGTAGGACGTTTAATAACAAACTTTCATCAACCGCAAAGCACTCTTCTGATGCTTATCAATGCAGCAGTTGGCGATGTTTGGAGAGATATATACCAATACGCACTCAATAACGATTTCAGATTTTTAAGCTATGGCGATAGTTCATTACTTGATTTAAGAAAATAGTAAAATGGAAAATACTTTAATCCGCAACAGAGATAACAACTATGGTTTTTTACCAACTTCAGCCAAAGAGATGAAAAATCTCGGTTGGGATTATTTAGATGTCATACTATTTACGGGTGATGCTTATGTTGATCATCCATCATTTGGAGTGGCTGTAATAGCTCGTCATCTGGAGGCAGCAGGTTATAGAGTTGGAGTTGTTGCACAACCATCATGGCACGGCGACCTACGTGACTTCAAGAAGCTAGGCATTCCGCGTCTGTTTTTCGGAGTGACATCGGGAAATATGGACTCTATGGTGAACCATTACACTGCTGCCAAACGTCTGCGCAGCGACGATGCCTACACACCTGCATCAAGAGCAGGCATGCGCCCCGACAACGCCACTATTTGCTACTGCAAAATATTAAAAGAGCTATATCCCACCACTCCAATAGTTATTGGAGGCATAGAGGCATCGTTACGCCGCTTGGCTCACTACGACTACTGGCAAGATAAATTACGTCCATCTATTTTAGTGGAGAGTGGTGCCGACCTACTCGTTTATGGCATGGGCGACAAGGCAATATGCACTGTGGCACGTAATATTGAGAGAGGGTTTAACATAAACTACTTGAGAAAACTCGATCAGGTGGCATTTATTGCCGACAAAAGCTACGTTGAAACGCTTAGCACCGACGACACCATATTTATGAACTCATATGAAGAGTGTGAAAAATCTAAAAAAATATTTGGACGTAATTTTGTAAAAATAGAGATCGAATCTAACAAGATAAAGGCAAAGCGTTTGGTTGAACCCACTGGCGACGGATATGTGGTTGTCAATCCTCCACACCCTCCACTAACCAGTGATGATTTAGACAAAACCTACTCTCTCCCATTCACCAGAGAACCTCATCAACGTTACTATGGGAAAGGGGCAATACCTGCATACGAGATGATAAAATTCTCGGTGAATATTCACCGTGGATGTTTTGGAGGATGTAGTTTCTGCACTATATCAGCACACCAAGGCAAACAAATCAGCTCACGTAGCGAGAAATCTATCTTAGAAGAGTTAGAAACAATAGCTAAACGACCCGATTTCAAAGGCAACATTTCAGATTTGGGAGGTCCATCGGCAAATATGTGGGGCATGAAAGGTAGAGATAGTGCAATATGCGAGAAATGTTCTCGATATTCGTGTATTCATCCTGTGGTTTGCAAAAATCTTAACAACTCACACGCTCCCCTACTTAGCCTCTACGAGAAGGCGGAGAAGGTGAAAGGAATAAAAAAAATATTTATAGGCAGTGGCATTCGATATGATATGTTTGATAAATCAACCGGCAAAGATTATCTTTGTCGAGTGGTGGAGCATCACACAAGCGGACGATTGAAGGTTGCACCAGAACACACCTCCGATAGAGTACTAAAACTTATGCGTAAGCCGTCATTCGATCTTTTTGTTGGGCTCAACACCCAATTTGAAGATATATGTCGCACAAAATCGCTACGCTACGAACTAATACCATATTTCATATCAAGTCATCCGGGTTGTGACCGCACCGACATGCTTGATCTTAGAAAAAAGATGAAAGGACTTCATTTCGACCTGCATCAAGTGCAAGACTTCACCCCCACACCAATGACCCTTTCATCGGTGATGTACTACACAGGTGAAGATCCTTACACAGAGCAGAAAATATTTGTAGAGCGAATTATGGAGAACAAAAAAGCGCATAAAGAGCTATTCTTCAGTGATAACAATAGAAACGACAATAGCAAAACATACGATAATGGCAAAGCAAAAGACACCTACGGCAAACGAAATAATAGACATTCTTAGCACAAGCGGCGGTTATGCACCTCCTCAAGCAATCGAGCTAGAAGAGGCGGTGCTTGGAGCTGTCATGATTGAACGTGACGCCATATTTACCGTTCAAGAGATACTTAAACCCGAATCTTTTTATAAAGAATCACACGGCATCATATATAAAGTGTGTTTAGAGCTATCGGCTGCGCATCAACCAATAGACCTCTACACTGTTGGGGAGATGCTAAGCCGTAAGAAACAGCTAGAACAGATAGGTGGAGCTGCATATCTTGTGTCATTAACAGGTAAGGTGGGATCTGCATCACATGTTGAGTTTCATGCTAAGATCATAGCACAGAAACACATACAACGCGAACTCATCACTGCATCAAACGACATACAAAAAAACTCTTTCGACGATAGCATAGATGTCACCGACTTGATAGATTATGCTGAAGGCAAAATATTTCAAGTGTCGGAAGGCAACATAAAACGCGACGTTGAAAAGGCCTATGAGATAGTGGCAAAAGCCATGCAGCAAATTGAGGAGTCGGCAAAAAAACCCGATGGACTAAGCGGTGTGCCAACAGGTTTCACCGACCTCGACAAGCTCACTTTAGGCTGGCAGCCATCCGACCTTGCCATCATAGCAGCACGCCCATCTATGGGTAAAACAGCATTTGTTCTCTCAATGGCGCGCAACACCACTGTGGATTATGGAAGAGCTGTGGCTTTCTTCTCTTTAGAGATGAGCTCAGTGCAGCTTATTATGCGACTAATGGTATCGGAGTCAGGGCTCGACTCACGTACCCTTAAAAATGGTCGTTTGTCGAAAGAAGAGTGGTCGGTGTTGGAGAAATCAATTGTGCCATTGCAAAATGCACCGTTATTCATTGATGACACCCCAGGGCTCTCTATTTTTGAGTTTCGTTCAAAGGCACGACGACTAAAAGCACAACACGACATTCAACTGATAATAATAGACTACCTTCAGCTTATGACTGGACCAACCGAAACACGCGGTAACCGTGAGCAAGAAGTGGCAACAATATCACGATCGTTGAAAGGTATTGCCAAAGAGCTTGAGATCCCTATCATAGCTCTATCGCAGTTGAACCGTTCGGTAGAAACACGTGGTGGCAACAAACGCCCACAGCTCTCAGACCTTCGTGAGTCGGGAGCCATTGAGCAAGATGCCGACATAGTGGCATTCATCCACCGCCCAGAATACTATGGCATGACCAATGATGAGTCAGGAATACCAATAGTGCCAGGCACAGCCGAGATTATAATTGCCAAACATCGTAATGGACCAACCGATGTTGTAAATCTTAAATTCAGAAAGGAACAAGCACGTTTCTCCAATTTTGACGATATATCAGATTATGATGTTGCCAATGAGAATGCGGCAGGCACAGAATATAGAGAATATGAGAGCACATTTTCCGGTGGCGTTGCCCCAAACCGCGGACCAAAACATATCACAACACCACAACACGACAACTCTTTTGAAGATGAAACTCAAGCGCCATTCTAAGAAGCTTCTAAATTAAAACAGCTTCTTAGAAATGTCGGATAAACTTTAATATCATTTATTGATCAATATGGATAACGAAATTCTAATAGAACTTGAAGATGTAACGATCTATGCAGTTGATAACAACGAACGACGTTACTACAAAAATAATATAATACTTTCAAAAGTAAACCTTCAAATATTTGCAGGGGAGATGGTTTACCTGATAGGCAAGGTAGGTAGTGGCAAAAGCTCTCTACTAAAAACATTATATGCAGAACTGCCGCTCGTATCGGGCTGGGGACGAGTTGGTGACTTCGACCTCTCTACCCTGAAAGATAAACAGATTCCAAACCTACGAAGATCGTTAGGTTTAGTATTTCAAGATTTTCAATTGCTACCCGACAGATCTGTATATGAGAACTTACGTTTTTTTCTACGCTCAATAGGCTGGAAAAATATTGCCGCAATAAACGAACGCATAGCCGAAACACTATCATTGGTGTCGCTACGAGATAAAGCCCAGAAACTTCCATACGAACTTTCGGGAGGCGAACAACAGCGTTTGGCAATTGGACGCGCTATTCTAAACCGCCCTAAAATAATCTTAGCCGACGAACCAACTGGCAACCTCGACCCAATGTGCACCACCGACATAATGCAGCTATTCAGTGACATCTCCTCAATGGGATGTGCTGTGGTGATAGCCACTCACAATCTATCAATAATCGAGCAATTTCCATCTCGCACCATGCTCCTCAACGAGCAAAACATATCAGATATAGACATTAATAATTTATAGTATTGCTGTCTGGTAAAAATTTCAAACGTTGTATGTAATGGTGTGATTTACTTTAATTTGTAGCATACTTGTGCAATATGGGGCTAGGAAATTTTTATCGAACATCAATACCACATTAACCTTTAACACTATTACGATATTTTGTTGGGCTCATTCCCATGATTATGGTGAAAAGGCGTGAGAAATAATATGGATCTTCTATTCCTATCTTTGCACTTATCTGACTTACAGACATATCGGTGTAGTCTAGGCAGTTACATGCCTCTTGAATTTTAAGATGATTGAAATAACTTAATAGAGAGTAGCCTGTGCGATGTTTAAACTGCGATGATAAGGTGCTTGACGATTGGCAACCTAGATATTTCGTCAAATCTTTTATGTTTAATTTTTTCTCTATATTCTCGTTCATGTAGTGAATGGCATGCTCTATTATATCGCTCTCATGCTCTGTCGATTCACCTCTACACACACTCATGTAAGTAATAGTTGCTAAGAAACTATACAAACGCGACATTGCATACTGGATATTACTTTTTGAATAACCTTTTTTTAACGTTCCATATATCTGCTCAAAATCATTCACCAGATCTGATGTTTTTAGGTTATAATCTGAATACAACGATGTTGGACGCGCATAGCCATCGGCATATACAGGTGCAAAACTTCCGCTGAAATGCAACCAGTAAATAGTCCAAGGCTGATCAACGCTTGCTCCGTAGCTATGCGGATCTTTTGCAGGAATGATAAAGAACTGTTCCTGACCAACCTCATAACGCACACCTTCATGCCAAAACCAACCACTACCTTGACGGCAATAGATTAATATGTATTGGTCGGCACCCTCTTTACGCTCACGAAAATGGTATTTTGCCGATGGGTAGAACCCTATATCGGTAATATACAACTGCTTACCAAAGCTATCTTTTTGGAACTCTTCGATAATAAATTTTGGAAGGATCAACGATCTCTCGCCACTAAATCCATCGTGAATTTTCAACATGTTATCTATGTTCAATAAGGTATTCAATAATTTTTTTGTTTGGATCAAAAGGCGTTATGTCGCTCAGCCCCATAGAACGAACAGCGATTTTCACGATCTCAGATTCAGCAATGTTGGTGGTTTGGCAATGCTGACGATTTAAGTAGTACTCTCCTGCCTCTACAATAGCACGCAATGGCAGAAGACCTATTATCTCTGTTCCTGTCACACGCAAACCTCTTGCCGCCGCCTTAGCAGAAACCTCTTCAAAAGCTTTGTGTAGTGGGGTGAGATTCATATCGGTGATGTTCATCGACACCTGGGCAATACCATACTCTTCAATATACCAACCAATCGCCTTTACTCCTTTCAGAGTGCCTGGAACCATCACCACATTGCCATTTTCATCTATTATCTTCTTGCCGCTAGCCATATCACCTTCACGTTTTGCACGTCCACGTTCTCTGACATCGTAGGCAACATCAGTAGCAAGTTCCACCGATGTGGTGTTTAGATTAAAATTCACAGCTAATAAAAAATCTCGTGCACCTATTACCGACGCACCACTTCGAGCCACACTGCTATTAAACTCACATGGACCAAAATCTGGTTTCCAATCGGCGCTACTTATCTTCAATTTCAATCCTTCGTATTGTCCTGAGCGACATGCAGCAAGGTTACGTCTTGAAGGCATTGATGCAGCATTTTCATAGCAATACACCGGTATGCCCAACTCCTCACCAACACGTTTTGATAGTTGCCTAGCAAGAGCCACAGCCTCTTCCATGGTTACTCCCTCAATAGGCACAAGTGGCAACACGTCGGTGGCGCCAATACGAGGATGTTCTCCCTTATGAAAACGCATATCTATCAGCTCCTGCGCCTTTTGTTCAGCACGAAATGCCGCCTCCACCACAGCCTCAGGCTCACCTATAAAGGTGAATACAGTGCGGTTTGTGGCTCTACCTGGATCTACATTCA
>JAVVZN010000086.1:0-6380 GCA_036650555.1 Rikenellaceae bacterium | reverse complement strand
AAGGCAGGTCTTAAAAATCTAATCTGCTTTTCGGGTCAGCGTCGTGGTCTGACCGACGAGCAAGGCTTGGAAAATTGCGCTCGTGGTCTAAAACGTATCACTCCACTAGCTGAGAAACACGGGGTGGTGCTTACAATGGAGCTACTAAATAGTTTCGGACACAAAGACTACCAATGCGACCACACAGCATGGGGAGTAGAATTATGCAAGCGTGTTGGTTCAGAAAACTTTAAACTGCTCTACGACATCTACCACATGCAACTAATGGAGGGGAGCATAATAAAAAACATACGCGATAACGTTCAGTATTTCAGTCACATCCACACAGGTGGCAGTCCGGGACGTGCCGAGATAGATGAGTCGCAAGAGCTCTACTACCCTGCAATAATGAAAGCGGTGGTAGAAAGTGGCTACAAAGGATTTGTTGGGCAAGAGTTTGTTCCTAAAAACGAAGACACCATTGCATCTCTGAAAAAATGTATTCGTATTTGCGACGTATAGTTTTGGTATAGTTTATGTAGCTTTAAGAAGAAAATAATATCATGATAAACACAACATTTAAAGGTACTGCCGTAAAACTTGGCGGAACATTTCCCAAAGTAGGCGATAAAGCGAAAGATTTCACACTAGTAAAAAGTGATCTGAGTGAGATTAAATTGAGTGATCTACATGGAAAACGAGTTGTTTTAAATATTTTTCCGAGCCTCGACACAGGAGTTTGTGCCACCTCGGTAAGAAAGTTTAATGAAAAAGCTGCATCAATGCCAAACACAGTTGTGTTAGCAATATCGAAAGATCTACCATTTGCAAGCGGACGATTTTGTGCAGCCGAAGGCATCAAAGATGTGATCACTGCCTCAGCATTTCGCAACCACACCTTTGCCACCGACTATGGTGTAGACCTACTAGATTCGCCTCTAAAAGGCTTACTAGCACGCGCCGTAATAGTAATCGACCACAACGGAGTAATAACTCACACACAACTAGTTTCGGAAATAACCACCGAGCCCGACTACTCAAAGGTGTGAGATTAAGAATTATCGTTGTCCTCTAAAAATTATGCCTTATCTCAAGGCAAACCCATATGAGTTGCCGCAGCAGCTACCGAAAACCCTCTATGAGGGTTTTCGTTTTTAAAGCATGTAAATTAAAGTATATCACACGATTACACGACACATGTGAAATTTTTACCGAACAGCAATAATTTCATATCACTATTTTCGATTTTTAAATAGATACGCATTTGCTGATGCGCTTATAGATAAAAGATTGATAGCCCTATTATTTGAAAACGGCACATAAACGCTACCCAAAGAACTACCACCTTTGATATTTGTAAAAGAAACGCCATAATCTATATTCAAACTCAATCCAAAATTAGAAGATGTCATTTTTGTGATGGACAGCCCTGCCTGTAATCCTGCATTTACAGATTCGTTGATCCATGCAAGATTGTGCAGATTGCCATCTGCTGCTACCAACTCAACATCAAAGCCATCATAATAATCAATTGATGGCGAAACATTTGCACCTACTAAGAGGCCGTAAGCTAGTGGATATGAGAAGTATATGCCTGGCATAAATGATATTAGGTTCATAGACTTTCCATAATTTGTGCGCGTTTCATAATTTTTTGGCATTTTATCCACCATAATTGGGGAATTTATAGCTAATATTTTTGCGCCTACACCAATGTAACGATTTAGAAACCAAGCTCCCTCTAGTGCCGCACTAGCACCTCCATTTGATGCCAAAGATATGCCGTTGGGTAAATTTACGCGTTTTTTTAAAAATGTATATCCAGCGTTTATTCCTAGAAAGTTTGGATTACCTAAGTAAGCATCATCAAATTCACGCACCACATCTCTTTTGAGCCCTTTCTCTTTGAATATTAGATCGGCTAGATAATAGCCTAATTCAACCGATAAGATACCTATGCCTGCACCAACCAACACATCCGACATCCAATGACGATTATTGAACTGACGACTAATGGCTGTGGCTGTGGCAAGTGAATAGCCTAGCACACTATAAAGAGGTGAACGAGTTAAACCATACTCTTTGTGAAACATTGTTGCAGTCATAAATGCAGTTGCAGCATGTCCAGAAGGAAACGAATTATTGGAACTGCCATCTGGTCGCTCGCGTCGCACTGTGTATTTCAAACCATTGACGAGAAACGTCATGGCTGCCACAGAAAAAGCATCCGACACAAGCATCCGCCCCCACGAGCTACGCCCCTCTACTCCAGCAGCTTTCATGATCATCATAAGCACAGCTGGAGAATATTGAAGGTAGTCGTCGTAATGATGGCGGAAGCCAGGTATGTAACTACTTCGCATGACTTTAAAATCATTGTCGAAAGCCGACGCAACACCACCTACAATAAAAAGTGGCACAGCGGCATGTAGTATTTGATATACAGGAGTTTCTATCTCTTTCTTAGTGAAGACCGTAAATTTTTGTTGTGATTTACGTTGTTTATTTAGAAGTTCAACCATAAGCGCCGAATCTGAGCGTAATGTAACACCAATAGAGTCAGTTTCACCACCAGCAGCATAAGCAGTGGTAGTTATAAATGGAAGAAAAAGTATGATAATTATTATTGCATTACTAAATTTATTGTTGTTCAATAATATCATAGACAAAACTTTTAGAAATTTGAGGGTTCTGATAATCTTTACCGAACCAATTGCGCATAGGCAGTTCGTAACCTTTACCTTGCATGTAATTTTGAGTTGCTGCTGTCATGGATTTTCCTATTCCAACCCAATCTGCCTCATCACCATCAACAGTAAATTCAATGCTATTATTGGCAAATGGGTTTACAGATGGAGATACTATCTTAGCACAATATTTTTCAGGTGAACATCCGCTGGGACTATGCACTGTCATAGCATAACGATGCCAAAATGCCGATTGCACTACCCCTTCTTCAAACATTTGACGCACAATCTCTAACGACTCCACTGCCTCGTCGGCGGTTTGCGATGGAAATCCATACATCAGATAGGTGTGCACCATTATGCCTGCCTCATTAAAAGCGGCACAACATTTCACTGTTTGATCAATGGTGACTCCTTTGTTTATAAGTTTAAGTATTCGCTCCGAAACCACCTCCAGACCTCCCGACACTGCAATGCACCCTGCATCATGGAGTAGTTTACACAATGTGGCGTCGTAGCTTTTCTCAAAACGTATGTTACCCCAAAAACTGAATGTAAGTTTTTCGTTGATGATAATCTCGCAAACCTCACGGAGCAACTTTGGAGGTAGAGCTTCGTCGGTAAAATGAAAACCGCTGACACCTGTTTGTGCCGCAATATTTTTCATTCTATCAACCACTGTGCGAGCCTCTGGGGCATCATAACGTGCAATGTAATCTAACGATGTGTCGCAGAAAGCACATTTAGCCCAATAACAACCATGTGCCATAGTCATTTTATTCCAACGACCGTCGCTCCATAATTTGTGCATAGGATTTGAGAACTCAACAAGCGACACATATTTTTCCATCGGAAGATCAGAGAAATCTGGGGTAGGTAGTTTATCAAAAGCCACAACATCTGACTGTCGCTCTGAATTACACACCTTTAAGGCATCAATATATTTAGCTCTCACAATATCTTTCTGCTCAATCTCTCCACGCATAAATTTACCAACTGACTCTAGCGGTAATTCCCCATCATCGAAGAGTAGAAAATCTATATTCTCAAAGAAACGCACATCACTCATGCTCCGTAGCTCAGTGTTTACAAATCCCCCACCAACAACTACGCATGTTTTTTTATTTACCATTTTTACATGTTGAGCCATGCGAAGAGCCATTAGCAATGTGCCAGGGAAAGGCACAGTAAATCCCACTATATCTGGAGAGAATTGCTGCATCTTAGAGTTGAAAATATCTATCGTAATCTTCTCTAGGTCGTTAAGCTGACTTAGTGATAGCTTATTGTATATATGGTCGAAAACTGGCGACGACGCAGCAATACGCTGCTCATATCGTATAAGAGAGAAATCACATCCCAAAATTTCTGACACAAACTCAGCTAGATCCTCTATATATAGAGTTGAAAGATACTTAGCTCTATCGTTCAGACCAGATGTTCCGTATGCCCACTCTAAATCTTCGTCTTTCACTCGACGGAACTGATTTCCCTCAGGTAGAAAGCCACGCATAGCAATACGATTCACTAGAGTATTATCTCTACCTTGTAAAAAGTTCCAAACTATATCTATGGTTGATAGATACTCTGAGCGCGCAAGTGCCACGGTTTTGGCACGTGAGGATAGTCTATCTTTTTGAAAAGCGCGTTCGAAAATGCTCTCCAGAAATTCTCTACAAAACACTTTTTCAGCCACTTCAATGCCAATATCGCATTGCAACACCTCATCTCCACGAGCAGTTAGCCAAGCCTTTAGCACAGTAGTAGCAGGATATGGAGTATTTAGTTGAACAAATGGCGGTGTTACAAGCAAATATTTCATGTTTGAGTATTATAGATTTACGTTAAAATTTTACAGCAACAGATTCAATTTCGACCATCACGCCAAGTGGCAGTTTTACCACCTCATAACATGCTCTTGCCGGCATATCGACAGTGAAATACTCAGCATAAATGCCATTCATAGCTGCAAAATTATTCATATCACTAAGGAGCACTGTGGTTTTCACAACATTTTCTTTTGTTAGAGATGCCTCTTTAAGGATAGCATCTATATTTTTTAAGCATTGGGCTGTTTGTTGTTCAATGGTAGATGCAATCTTTCCATCTTTTGGATCAACAGGAATTTGACCTGAGATATATAGTGTGTTGCCTGCAAAAATAGCTTGAGAATATGGACCAACAGCTTTGGGCGCATTTGTTGAACTAATTACTTTTTTCATTTTATATCTGATTAAATGGTTATTTAATAAGTGATAGTAAATAATTATTGTTATTTTAATTAGACAAATATAATGATTATATTTATATTTGCACAGAATAACAAAATGAAAACTTATGAAAAGAGTATTGACATTATCAATTTTTGCAGCAATGTTTGCAATCTTAACCTCTTGCTGTGGATGCAAAGGGGCAAAAAGCAAGAACCCCTATTTTCTTACCACACAGAGTTGGCAACTTGTAGAGATGAACCAAGAGAAAATTGAAGCAACAGAGGATTCCTACACAATAACATTTAATGAAAAAGAGCACCGTGTATTTGGTTGTGGAGATTGCAATCGTTATTTTTCAACTTACACAGAAAAAGATGTTAGAAAGCTGGAATTTCAAGCAATGGGCTCAACAAGAATGTTCTGTCCTAATCAAGCGCAAGAGGATAAATTTTTAAAACATCTTAATGAAATAGACTCATACACCATCGACGGTGATATGTTGATGCTACAAAAAGGTGGTGATGTAAAACTTATATTCCAAGCTATTCCTCTTATTGATGGAGCTAAAAAATAGAGTTAGTCGCCAATAAAAGACATTATTAATAACAGGAAAGAGTCTAAATTTTATATTTTGAAATTTAGACTCTTTCCTATTATCAATGGCTTAGATAAAAATTCACAAGCCACATACTATAAATAAAAGCAAATCCAGACAGCATTTAATGAACCTTAGAACAAAGCATAACTGCCGAGGTATTGTTATCTTCTTTAGATTGAGAGGTGATGTAGAGTTTGTATCCGCGCTTTATTACCATCTTAGGATGAGGTGTTACACATTCTCCATCATGTTCTACCATTATCACCACTCCATTTCTAACCACAAGCTCATCGACACATTTGCCAATGGCATAAGAATTTTCTTCTATCACGACATCAAGAGAATATGATTTATTATTTCCAGGCAGATCAATCTCAACGTTTCTATCGGGCACGTCATCAATTAGTAAGCCCAATTTTCCTGCCAGCCATGCTATGGTAGACCCTTGAACTAATACAGATAAGATAGATACAAAGAACACTATATTAAATACTAGTGTGCTATGACCTATCCCAGCTACGGCAGGGAATGTGGCGAAGATAATAGGCGATGCACCTCTAAGTCCACACCACGATATGAATATTCTATCTTTAAATGTCATTTTAAAGAACATAGTTGAGATAAAAACCGCAATCGGACGAGCAATAAACGTAAGCACCACCGCCACTAACAAACCATAGGGGGCAACATCCCACACCTTAGATGGAAACACTAACAGTCCAAGTGTTAAGAACATACCTATTTGAAATATCCATGTAGTGCCATCGAAGAACTTTTCAATTATGGATTGACGCGCAAAATTTGCATTTCCAACGATTATACCAGCAATGTAAACACCCAAGATTCCGTTGCCATCACATAACTCAATAAAAGAGTAGCAAAGCAAGGCAAGAGAATAGACAA
>JAVVZN010000085.1:0-6384 GCA_036650555.1 Rikenellaceae bacterium | reverse complement strand
GCCAGGTTGATCTGTGAAACGAGTGCCGTCAGCCATTAGATAACTATCAAGAACAGCTTTCTCAACACCTGGACGGCCGTAAGATGCAGTCATAGTGTAGTAATTGACATTGTGATAAACTTGAACATCATTACTGAAACTTCTGGCAAGTATCACCTCAGATGATATTGCGTTGATTGATGCAAAAAGCATCATATAATCTGTTTTAGGATTACCAGTTTTATAGATTGTATAACCGCTTTTTGCTATCACCTCAGACGCAGCAGCAGCAGCATAACCTAGAAACTTATCAGCATCAACTAATTTTAGTTCGGTATGATATTTTCTGAATGTCCCCTCGAAAAGACATACACGCGCTTTTAATGATAATGCAGTCCATTTTGAAATCTCATTAACTGTTTTACCAGCAGGAAGATTGGCAATTGCAAAATCAAGATCAGCCATAATTTTGTCCATAACAAACACACGTGAATCGCGAGGTTTTGTAAGTGCCTCTGTGTCGGTTTCTGCCATTGCCTTCTCATACCAAGGCACATCACCAAAACGAGCCACCATATCGTAGTAGAACCATGCTCTGAAAAAACGAGCCACAGCATCGTAACGATTACGAGCAACTAGATCTTTACATTTCACTGAGTTCTCAAGGTAGAAATTAATGTTTCTAAGGTCACCCCAACTCCAACCACCACCGCTGGTAGGAACAATGCGAGTGCCACGCATCTCATCCGACACATCACTCTTAATGATATTATCTTGACCCTCATTGTAGACCTCTTCAGCCGAAGGCACCATTTTATAGAACGAATTAGTATGGAGTTTAAGGTCTGACGCTGAGTTATAGAATGTTTGCGGTCTCACTTTATCAAGTGGGTATTTTTCCAAATCGCAGGAGATTAAAATAACTGCTGCAATTACCGACATAATTATTTTTTTCATATTATTATTTTCTGTTTTTATTCAACAATATTGCTTTTTACACTCATAATTAGCTAGTAAACGCTACTTAAAACGTAATATCTAAACCAAAAGAGAATGTTTTGCTCAATGGGTATGAACGTCCATTGCTATCTGCAATAGGTTGCTCAGGGTCTATGTATTTAGTTTCAAAAGGTGTCCATGTCACTAAGTTCTCAGCACTTGCATATATACGTAGACGTTGGATTTTCGCTTTGTTTAGCAAACGTGTTGGAAGTGAATAACCTAGAACAATATTTTTGATACGTAGATAACCTATATTCTGAAGATAACGATTGTTAGCACCATTCAAAGATCCACCACCATTCAATGCTGTGTAACCACGAAGAAGTGGAAAATATGAGTTGGGGTTCTCTTCACTCCATATCTTATCTGTGAAATTTTCAGGTAAGAAAGAGTAGTAAGGACGAGAGTAAGGACCCCAGAATTTATCAGCATTACTGTTTGGGTACCAATTGCGACGACCAACACCTTGGAAGAAGATAGAGAAATCTATACCATTCCAATCTGCACCTAAGTTTAAACCATAGTTGTAACGAGGTTCTGAATTACCTATAATTTTTCTATCACCTGGATCATCCAAAGTGTTTTTCCCTCGAGTAATAGAACCATCTGCGTTTCTATCTACAAACCACATGTCACCAGCACGTAGTTTACCCCACTCTCCTGGAGCTTTCTGAATTTGGGAGTTCACCTGTTTTTGATTCACTTTGTAGTTATCAGCCTCTGCTTGTGTTTTGAATAAGCCACCAATTTCATAGCCCCATATCTCACCAATTTTTTTACCTACATAATGATTTGATAGAAGATTTGTTGGATTATCGTATTTTGTAATCTCAGACACAGCATCACCTAGTACAAACGACGCATTATAATTGAATGGTTTTGAACCTACCTGGAAATTATCTCTCCACGACAACATGATCTCATAGCCTTTTGTGCGAAGATCGCCAGAGTTTTGTTTTGGTGATGTTGCACCAAACACCGAAGGTAGGGTTTGACCCGGTACCAACATATCTTTTGTATCACGAATATAAGCATCTACCGTGAAATTCAGTCTGTTTTTAAGAAAGCTAGCATCAAGACCAATATTTGTTGATATAACTTTCTCCCATGTCAAATTCGGAGCAATAGGAGCTGGAGCCGAAATGGATTGTGTTTTTGCTCCATCAATCAACCAGCTATCAAGACTCATACCCATTGTAGAGATATAAGGATAGTAGTTTGAGCCACTAAGTTGATTTCCTAAAGTACCGTAGGAAGCTCTTATTTTTAAATTATTAACAGCATTTTTTGCACCTGCAAAGAATTTCTCCTCGCTTATTCTCCATCCTGCCGAAACAGAAGGGAAAAAGCCGTAACGCATGCCTTGTTTATATTTTGATGTACCATCGTAACGTCCACTAAATTCAAAAAGATATTTGCCATCATAATCATAGTTTGCACGAACGAAAGCACCGAACAGAACATACTCAGATGCACCACCGCCAACTGTCATATCGCCTGTACCAAGATTTAGATCGTTTAAAGATTCCGAAATCAAATTTTTGCGCGATGCCGACATACCTCCTTGATTTTTAGCCTCATAATTCACACCAGCCATCGCCGATATATTATGTTTTTTAAACGATTGTGTGTAATTCACATAACCGTTCAACACGTGCATAGGATCAAACGACATAGATTTCTCATATTGATCGGTATTGTAGTTTGGAACCTGTTGTAGTTTGCCCGGTTCGATTGAATACTCGGCAACCGTTCGACGATACCAATTATCTTTCATATAAGCTGCAAATGTGTAGTCACCTGTAATTTTAAAGTGCTTACCTATTGATGCTTCTAGGCCTGTTGATGTTCTAAATTCATGTATGCTATTCTCACCTTTAGAGTCGCCATCTAGCAACATTGCAAACTGACCATCACCAATAGAATAGTTATTTTTCATGGTGTTGTAGGTTGCTGTTCCATCGGGATTCATCGGAGCATAAGCTGGAAGGGCATGCACTGTGATATTCACAAAGTTGGAGTTTCCACCGCCTTTATTTCCAGAATATTTATATTTGCTATCGAAGTATTGAGTATTGTTGTAAACTTTCAAAAATGGGAAAAGTTTAGCCTCTACTTTACTTCTGAAATTATATCTTTTATACTTATCGCGATCTATACGCATGATACCATCTTTTGCGTAATAATTGCCTGAAAGCATGAAATTAATTTTGTCATTCCCTCCCGACATATTAATACTATGAGAGTGTGATGGTTGATTTTCATTGAATATGGTGTTCCACCAATCATAGCTACCATAGTAGTTGTAGATTTGCTTTCCTTTAAACTCTTTCACCACAGTCCAAGGACGATCAGGATTTTCTGTTTTATCATATCGGCGAATTTCCAATTCATGATAGTCTTCCTCAGAATAACGAGTGTAGGTGTTGCCTACTGCACGAAGAAATGCCTCGTCATTCAACATTGTTGATTCATAACCATTTGTCATAAAATTGGTTGAAACTGTTGGCGACGACATTGCAAAGAAACCACTGTACGACACGCTCATATTACCCGATTTAGCCTTTTTAGTTGTAACGAGAATCACACCAAATGCACCACGAGCACCATATATTGCCGATGCAGAGGCATCTTTCAACACTGAAACCGATTCTATATCCGACGGATTGATACGGTCTATGCTACCTGGAACGCCATCAATCAACACTAGTGGATCGCCACCATTTATAGATGCTTGACCACGTATATTGATTTTACCTGTTGCATCAGGAGCACCTGTTGAAAAGGTAATATTTACGTTTGGCAGAGCACCTTGCAACATCTGAGAAACATTTGCCACGGGGCGATTTACCAACTCTTCACTTCCAACTTGCATCACAGCACCAGTAAGATTTGCTTTTCGTTGAGTGCCATAACCCACCACAACAACCTCATCAACAACAAGGTTATCGCTTTCTAAAACAATATTCAGATTACCAACAGTAGCAGGAATTGCTATTGTCTTAGTTTTGTAACCCATAAAAGACACCAACAATTCTTTTGGATCTGCGCTGTTTACTGTCACATTAAATTTTCCTTCAGCATTAGTAATATCACCTTTGCTTGTTCCTTTAAGAAGCACCGTTGCTCCTACGATAGGCACGCCTTGAGTATCTTTTATAATACCCGATAAATTTCTTTGTTGCTCTGAACTGTCACTCAATTCATAGGATTCTGCCGCTGAAGCACCCATCAAAAACGGCTCCGCAAGCAACAAACACAGCACTAAGACACCACGGTTCAAACATGCGCATGAAAAAGTAAAATTTCTCATAATAAATAACTGATTAGTTAGCTAATAATAAATAGTAAATAATAGAACTATTTAATACCAATATATTGCAATTTTTATATCTTTAAATATCACAATAAAATATTAAACAAACTCGTATGTATTCGCTATTATGGCCACAAACTTATCAACTATATTAAATAAACAAGAAAAATCACAATAAATTTAAGGTTATTTATTCTTAATAATAAATTAACACATATTTCAACCTAATATATTTATAACTCTAAAGCAATAATTTAGCATTAATAGATCAAATAATATTACATGATCATATCATATTTATGAGATTATCTCTTCATGACAAAAAAGCATCAGAATAAATATTCTGATGCTTTTAGAAGCTGTTTTAGGCAGAAATTACTGCGTTAGAAGATGTTTTGATTGTTATCGAAGTTGTTTTATAGCTCAGCCTCACTCTTTGATAATGCTCTCTTTAAAACCTCAGGCAACTCCACACTATTGCAATTCATTCGCGAAATAACAGATTTACCCTCTTTGGTAAGCGAGAAATACATTTGACGCTTATCGCTTTTTCCAACTACTCGCTCAATGAGCCATTTTTTCTCAATACTACTAACCACCTTAGAGGTGTTTGATGCCGACATAGATGCACGTTTTGCTATCTCTGAAGCAGATAACCGCCCCTCGGAAAGAGAACACAACACCATAGCCTCATTTAATGAGATACGATTGATCTCTTCAAATTTAATTTCAAATTCAGATATTGCTTTATAAATTTCTCTTATTGCACAAATTGTTTCCATATGAAATTTTATCTATCGTTGATTATTTTCTACAAAAATAATAAATTTTCATCAGTTTCTAATTGAAAATTAATATTTGTTGAGTATCTTTGCATAAAATTAAGCACGCTGTGCTTTTATTGTTTCGTTTTTCACCTGCAACACTATCTATAAAAATGAAAAACATTGCAATAATTATTTAACATTACTTAATATCAATTATGCAAGAAAAGATCCTTATATTAGATTTCGGATCTCAGTACACACAGCTAATTGCCCGTAGGGTCAGAGAGTTGAATGTATATTGTGAGATTCATCCATTCAACAAAATTCCATCATTAGATGGTTACAAAGGTGTGATTCTATCAGGAAGTCCTTTTTCTGTTCGTGATGAGAAAGCTCCTAAAGTATGTCTTGATGATATAAAAGGCAAATTGCCCCTACTTGGTGTTTGTTATGGTGCGCAATATCTATCACACTACTTTGGCGGTGAGGTACAGCCTTCTGCATCGCGTGAATATGGCAGAGCAACTCTAACCATAAAAGATAAAACCGATGCTCTAGTAAAAAACATGAGTTTTGAGTCGCAAGTATGGATGTCGCATGGCGATACAATAGAAAATATTCCTGTGGGCTACAAAATAATTGCTAGCACAGAAGATGTGAAAGTGGCAGCCTTCAAAATTGAAAACGAACAAACATGGGGCATACAATTTCACCCAGAAGTTTATCACTCATCGGAAGGCAAAACTCTAGTAAAAGATTTCGTAATTGATATATGCGGATTAAAAGGCGACTGGACGCCTCTCTCTTTTGTAGAGAACACAGTCAAAGAACTTAAAGAGAAAATAGGTAACGACAAAGTAATATTAGGTCTTTCAGGAGGCGTAGATTCATCGGTAGCTGCCGAACTTCTCAACCGTGCAATTGGCAAAAACCTAGTTTGCATCTTTGTAGATATGGGTCTACTTAGAAAAGATGAGTTTGAAGATGTGTTGGAATCATACAAAACAATGGGTCTAAATGTTATCGGCGTTCGCGCTGGCAACAAATTTATTTCCGACCTAAAAGGCATAACTGATCCTGAAGAGAAACGTAAGATCATTGGTCGCGATTTCATAGAAGTGTTCGATAGCGAAGCTAAGAAGGTGAAAGATGCTCGTTTCCTTGCCCAAGGCACCATCTACCCCGACGTTATTGAGAGTGTATCGGTGAATGGTCCTTCGGTAACAATCAAATCTCACCACAATGTTGGTGGACTTCCAGAAAAGATGAATTTAAAGATCGTAGAGCCTTTGCGTCTACTATTTAAAGATGAGGTTAGAA
>JAVVZN010000084.1:0-6409 GCA_036650555.1 Rikenellaceae bacterium | reverse complement strand
ATAGCTCAAAATCTGCAAAATCTGCACCATTTCCCTGAAAAGCTGGTCGTGGGTTGTGTTACACTTTTCAACTTATCGCAAAGTTTTTAAGGGACGACTACCTTACGAAAACATTATATTTTTATTTATATAAAGAGAAGTAATATTAGTGACAAAAATGCAAATAATTTCCAGTGATTATATATAATAAATCATTGGAAATTATTACATTTGTAGAATACTAAACTAAATTATGATTATAGGGATAGATTATCGTTTAGCCGCATCTTCTCATAGAGGAATGGGGCGTTATTGTCGAGAGATAGTTGATAAGCTATTTAAAATTGATAGCATAAATAAATATATACTATATATTGATACGGATTGTGATAAAAAGTTGCCTGAAAATTTCAGATGGCATAAACTTCCTACCACTAACTACATTTTGGGCGAACAGCTGGCACTTCCACTGATGATGCGTCGCGATAAGATAGATGTAATGTGGTCTACTTCAAATACTTTTCCAATATTTATATCGTCAAAAATTAAGCTTGTGGTCACAGTACATGATCTTATATTCATGTATGCTCTGCCTAAAGGACAAAATTTCACACAGCGTATTGGCGCGTTGTATCGACGATGGGTCATGAAGCTCTCGCACCGTAGGGTTGATAAATACATCACTGTATCGCACTTTTCGGCTCACGAATTAGCTCGCATATTTCATATCTCAGATTCTGTCATAACATACAACTGTATAGAATCTTTCTTTAAAAAGGCAGCCACACATAAACCAACCAGATTTGCCGATAAATTTTACTTCACCCTATCGGCCGATGCCCCAAGTAAAAACATGAATTTTCTACTCGACGCATTCAAATATAAATTACCTGATAAAAAACTTATTGTGGCAGGTATTAAAGATAAATCACCGCTAAGAAATGAGTACACCACTAGTAACATCACCTTTCTTAAAGATGGAGTTTCAGATAGCACACTACTCGATCATTTTATGATGTGTGAGGCATTCATATATGTTTCACTACAAGAGGGTTTTGGCATTCCACCACTCGAAGCACTTGCATGTGGGGCGAAAGTGATATGCTCTAACGCCACCTCACTACCCGAAGTTATAGGCGAAAATGGCATTTTAATAAACCCAAAAGACGAAAAGTCGCTAATTAATGCAATTGATCAGATAAAAAGTTTTAAAATATCACCAGATGATTTAGATAGCCACCTTCAACAATTTACAGACTGGAAAATTCCAGCTCAAATAGTCCATAATATCTTATGCAAATGACAATACTACTACACATATTAGACATACTACTGTTTGTGATAATTGCGGTAAATATTCTATATCTCACCTTTTTCAGCATTGCGTCACTACTGAGATTCAAGGAGAGAGCACCGCTTACAGCTACACCAAAACGTATTGCAATTTTAATTCCTGCATATAAAGAAGATAAAGTAATTAGAGAGTGCGTAAAATCATGCTTAAAACAAAATTATAGTCCCACCGACTACGATGTTGTTGTTATATCCGACAGAATGTCTGATACTACCAACCTAGCACTTGAGAAGCTACCCATAAAACTAATTAGAGTATCGTTTGAAAACAGCACTAAAGCTAAAGCATTAAATTATGCCTTTTCACAACTAGACGACATCTACGACCTTGCCCTAATACTTGATGCCGACAATATCATTCAGCACGATTTTTTATCGCAACTAAGCAGTTTATTTGCATATAGTGATATTAAAATAGTGCAAGCCCATCGTTGTGCCAAAAACATAAATACTCCTCCAGCAATGCTCGATGCCATAAGCGAAGAGATAAACAACAGCATTTTCCGCAGAGGACATGCACGTGTTGGTTTATCGGCAGCCTTAATAGGTTCGGGCATGTGTTTCAACTACAAACTTTTAAAACAAACAATGCTTATGGTAGATGCTGTTGGTGGATTTGATCGTGCATTAGAGCTTTTATTGCTACGAAATGGCACTAGAGTGTTCTATCTACCATATTCCGATGTGTTAGATGAAAAAATACAACATCATAGCGATTTCTCAAATCAACGACGTCGCTGGCTCTCTGCCCAGCTCCACTACCTATCAACAACAATAAAATATGTTCCAGCAGCCATAGCAGAGAGAAAATGGGATTTCTGCGATAAGATGTTTCAGCAAATGTCTATTCCGCGTATCATGTTACTTGGGTTCTGTTTTATTTTTTCTATAATAGTAACATTTATAGATTTTTCCATATCAATAAAATGGTGGAGTATTTTTGCTATTTTAATTATCACGCTAGCAATAGCTGTTCCCAGAAAATTGTACACCAAACAACTTTTTGGAGCAATAGTTCAACTCCCATATTTTTTTATTCTTATGGCTCTAAATATCTTTAAATTAAAAGGAGCAAACAAGAAATTCATCCACACCAAACATGGAGTGGAATAGATGCAAAAGCTTCTAAGAAGCTGTTTTAATTAATCAATTTTACAATACATAGAATGTTACAATAATTATATAATAATGTTTGTAGGAAATTTTAAAGGCAACATCCCTCAATGCGACTTAAAAACGCTGAAACAATATGGTGGAATCGCATGCAACGAATGTTCGTATTACAAAGATGGAGAAATAGAGATTATTTTTCAAGGATCTCTATGCAATAAACCTAGACTAGGATTAGAGAATATAACTAATGATGCCGAAGTAGTTTTCCTATTGTACAAACAAACAAAATGTTTCAGTCGTCTTGATGGCTCATTCACATTTATCGTCACCGACAACCGTTCTACTATTATTGTGCGCGATCATCATGGCACAAATTCGCAAGTGTATTACAACGACAACTATTTTGCCTCATCGCTTTCATTACTTAGAAAGAGTCCAGATTGCTCATCAAGCATCAACAGAAAAGCTTTAGGCTCATTTCTATCAATAGGTTATATTTCAAGCGGTGAAACATCGTTTGAAAATATACATAAATTGAATGCGGGCACGATGCTCATCTATAAAGATGGCAAATGTAGCACTAAAAATCTATTTGACACATCTTTAATTGTGCCGGTAGAATGCGGCAATGACATTAACGCTCTTTCAGAACAATATGCAACACTACATAGCCAATCTATCCGCCGACGTATAGATGGTAAAAACAATATAGGGATCTTACTTAGCGGAGGCTACGACTCAGGTGCCAACCTTGCTGCACTACGCAAAATATACAATGGCGACATTCGCTCCTACACCGTTGGTTTCAAAGGGGATAACTGGAGTGAATTACCTCTTGCCCAATGTATGTCGGATAAGTTTGGAACTATCCATAAGCAATATGAGATCGACGGCAGCGAAATATTTGCCCTACCCGATATTGTTCGCACTTTTGGCGATCCTTTTGTTGAAGGGGGATTGATGGTTAATTACACTGCCATGCGTATGATTGGCACTGCCAAACCGGATGTTATTTTAGGAGGTGATGGTAATGACCAATATTTCGGAACATCGGCACGCGAAATTGCCATCCACTACCTAGCAGCTAAATATGGCGTTAAACCTCTGCTTACTGCCACATACAACATTCTTAGTCATGACATATTCGATAGAAGTAACACTTCATATAGAATTAGATTTCATCTTTCAAAAATACTCAACATACTACAAGGCGACATGTTTGGCTTTGAAAGATTCAATCTACATAAATTACTGAATGACACCAACTCGATGCCTATAAAAGAGCATGTGAAATATGATTGCAGGAGCTTTGAACACCTCTACACCCAACATGCCTACCAAACAGATTTAGAAAAAACCATCAATCAAGTAATATTATTTAAAGCATCGCAAACAGCCCAGATGTTTGGTAATAAAATAGCGTTTCCTTTTATGGACTTAGAGCTATATAAATTTCTAGAACATCTACCTGTGCGATATAAATGCCAAGGCGATACTGCTTTTAAAATAGCACGTGGAGAGTCTACATCAAAAATTTTGTTAAAACATCACTACCACTCCCTACTTCCTGAAGCCATTACAAGTAAGACAAAACAAGGAGGTTTTGCACCAATGCCAATATTTTTCAAAGAAAAAGCTCAACGAAGCAAATTAGCCGACTATATCATGCAATCATCGCTAACCGATGAGTATCTTAACCGTCGATATGTTGAGCAATTCATAAAGAAATACGACACTGAGGCAGACGATAATAGCAAATGGTTTTGGTACAAACAAAATAACGCTATAAAATATTTCAACTTATTAACTCTCGCCATATGGTGGGAGCAATTTGTCAAACTCAAAGAATCTACACTAATATAAATATGACATCTACAAAAAAAAAGGCGGTTTCCAATGTTGTATGGAGTGCCATTGAACGATTTTCAGTACAAGGCATACAATACATAATAAGCATTATAATAGCGCGTATATTAATGCCTTCAGACTATGGTCTAATAGCAATGATTGGCGTGTTTATTGTTGTTTTTCAAACATTCATCGACGGAGGATTCGGTAACGCGCTAATACAAAAGAAAAACCGCACCGAAATAGATTATAGCACTGTCTTTTTCTTTAATATTGCTATTGCATTCGCTCTCTATTTTTTGCTTTGTCTGTCGGCTCCATATATTGCCGCCTTCTACAACGAGCCAAAACTTGATATAATCACCAGAGTTATTGGTTTAATATTAATCATAAACTCTTTTGGCATTGTGCAACAAGCCAAACTGACAATAGCATTAGACTTCAAACGTCAAGCCGTGGCAGCACTTATTGCAGTTACTATCAGCGGATTTATTGGGATAATCATGGCATATCACGGCTATGGTGTGTGGGCGCTTGTTTGGCACACACTACTAAACAATCTGTTAAAAGTAGTTCTGTTGTCTCTTTTCACAAAATGGCGACCAATGGCTGTGTTCTCAATAGAGTCATTCAAAGGATTGTTCTCGTTCGGTTCTAAGATTCTTCTCTCATCGCTACTCCACACCATCTACACAAATCTTTATACACTGGTAATCGGCAAAAAATTTGCATCTACTGATCTTGGATATTTCAATCGTGCCTCAACTCTCGCGCAATTTCCATCAACAAACTTCACAAATGTGATAGTTCGCGCCATCTACCCCATTCAGTGCAAAATGCAAGACGATAAACAGCAGCTCAATAGCATGTTTCTAGTCTATCTACGCATGGCATGCTATATTATATTTCCTATTATGATTGGGCTATGTGTGCTTGCAGAACCATTAATAAAACTATTACTTACCAACAAATGGCTCCCAGCCGTTCCATTTTTCCAAATTCTTTGCATAGCATACATGTGGGATCCAATAATGAAGATAAATCACAACATACTTAACGTAAATGGCAGATCAGATTTTTTCTTACAAGCTGAAGTGGTAAAGAAAATCATTGCCATCATCATTCTGCTTACAACAATTCCATTTGGCATAATGGTCATGTGTATAGGTTTGGTGGCATATGCGTTTGCCGATATGATAATTATCATACATTACACCGAAAAACTAACTGAAATAACATTATTAAAACAGACAAAAGAACTGTTACCAATTATATTACTCTCATTTTCTATGGGCGCTGTGATCTATTTATCAACTTTCATAACAACCCACACCTCTCTTAAATTAGTGATAGGCAGCATAGTTGGAGTTATGTATTATTTTGCTGGCTCACATTTCTTGCATTTTAAAGAATTAAGCCAACTAACATCATTAATTACAAAAAACAAACAATAAAATCACACCGCACATATGTAATTACCTACCACCAATAATACGTCTTAAACGAAGAAGTGTTCTACGCACAAAAGGTAGTGATTGACCACTTTTAATATTGTAATAAAGTGATTTTGAATTAAATATCATCTCGAAATTTTCGGTACACAACACTGGCTTCCCTGTGATTCTATTTATCTCTATGGCTTGACTAAGCGAACTTTCAACAAAAAGAGAATAACCTTTTGAGGCATATTCTTTAGCTTTATGGGCTGCATGATCGTTTGCTGCTTGACGAGATTCCATGGTTTTATGATTACTCATCACTAACCTATCATATTTCACATTATTTTTTCTGAGCCACTCTTCTGTTTGCGTACGATATTTCTCAAGTCTTGATGTCACCAACGTGCCTACCTTACAATTAGGAATATAAAGCGCAGGCGCATTAAGTAAAAAATCTATGTATTTATCACCATCATCGTTCACATCTTGTGGCGGATCAACACAAAGCACACCATCAATATCTAAACAACTTTTCTGAAGAATGGTATGATGCAAAATATTCCATTGAAAATATCGCGGTAGCGGAGTCAATTCAAAATAGTAATCCACAATATCTTTCTTCTCAGGCGCTACATATATAGCACAATACTTAAAATCAAAGTCGTTTTTAAACGATT
>JAVVZN010000083.1:0-6487 GCA_036650555.1 Rikenellaceae bacterium | reverse complement strand
AGATAATCAACACACCTGCCACACACACCATTATACCTTCGATTGATGCAGATATAAGTTCAAACTTGCCATGACCAAACGGATGACCTGGATCACGCGGTTTTGCCGCATAATATATTGCATATAGGGTTATTGATCCAGCAACAACATTGACAATACTCTCCATGGCATCAGTCAATATCCCAACCGAATTAGTGATAAAAAAAGCGGTAAATTTAAGTATCAGCAAACTTAACGACACCAAAAGCATCACAGTTTGCACTTTCAGTTTCAAACGTGCATCTATGTTCATAACAATCAAACGATAATTTCTACAAATATGGTAAAAAATTTGCATATAAATTATTAATAATAATTATTTATATGCCTTTTATTTGTAACTAACACAGAATTACTACTTATCTAAACTTTAATACTATGTGGAAAAAATATGATTTACTACTTAAATGGATGAATATATTAGTGATTATAGGATCTCTAATTATAGTAACCACGATCAGTATTGAATTTTTCAGAAACTTATCGTCACTCAGTGATGAACTTATGTTTCTTCAAATCCAATATTGGATATGTCTACTTTTCTTAATGGATTATATATTAAGATTTATCGGCTCAAAACATAAGATTAGTTTTTTCTTTAGGAATATTGTATTATTAATTATCTCTATTCCATTTATGAATATCATTCTCTATTACAACATACATATTGACCACCAGTGGTCTATAATACTCCGTATTCTCCCTATAATAAGAGGTATTTATGCAATAGCAATCTTTGTTAATGTTGTAACACGCAGCAAAATTTCCACCCTCTTTGTGTCGTATCTAACATTCGTTACTTCGCTAACATATTTTTCAACAATGATATTTTTTTATATTGAAAGAGGCATAAATCCAATGGTTAAGGTATATGGAGATGCGATATGGTGGGCATTTATGGATTTAACAACAGTAGGATCGAATATTTATGCAACCAGTCCGTTAGGCAAATTTTTATCGGTGGCACTTGCAGCAACTGGCATGATGATGTTTCCTATCTTCACAGCCTACATCACCGATATATTTAAAAACAAACATCATAGTAAGGATGCTTAATAACATAACTATTGTTTACCAAAACCATAAATATAAAATAATAACAAAATAAAAACGTTATACAATAAAATGATTATGGGACAAATAGAAAAAGTACATGCAAGAGAGATCCTCGACTCAAGAGGCAATCCAACATTAGAGGTGGAAGTTACAACTGCATCGGGAGCATGGGGACGTGCAGCAGTGCCATCGGGAGCATCAACAGGAGCAAATGAAGCATTAGAGCTACGCGACGGCGACAAATCACGCTACGGAGGTAAAGGTGTTTTGACGGCTGTTCGTAATGTGAATGAAATTATTCAGATCGAACTACTCGGCATGGATGTTTTAAATCAGGTGGCAATAGATCGTCTTATGATAAACATAGATGGCACAGAGAATAAAAGTAAACTTGGAGCCAACGCTATCCTAGGAGTGTCGCTGGCTGTGGCACGTGCTGCTGCAGATCTTCTCGACATACCGCTATATCGTTATATTGGCGGAGTAAATGCCAAACGTATGCCTGTGCCGATGATGAATATTATAAACGGTGGTTCACACTCCGATGCACCTATCTCGTTTCAAGAATTTATGATACGCCCAATTGGAGGCAGAAACTTTGCTGAGATGTTGCGTATGGGCGCTGAGGTGTTTCATGCTCTTAAAAAAGTGCTGCACGATCGTGGTTTATCAACAGCAGTTGGCGATGAAGGCGGTTTTGCTCCTAAGTTTAAAGGCACAGAAGATGCACTTGACACCATTTTAGAAGCTATAAAAGCAGCCAACTACACTCCGGGCAAAGACATTACCATTGCTCTTGACGTGGCAGCATCTGAGTTTTATGAAAATAAAACATACGACTACACAAAATTTGAAGGCGCAAGCGGAGCAAAACGCACTGCAACAGAGCAGATAGATTATCTTGAGAATTTAATAAACAAATATCCTATTGACTCCATAGAAGACGGCATGTCGGAAGACGACTGGCAAGGATGGCGACAACTTACCGATCGTATTGGAAGACGTTGCCAATTGGTTGGTGACGACCTTTTTGTAACTAATGTGGAATACTTAAAACGAGGAATAGAAGAGGGTTGTGCAAACTCAATACTCATAAAAGTAAATCAGATAGGCACTCTTACAGAAACCCTAGATGCCATAGAGATGGCACAGAGAGCAGGCTACACCACAGTTATCTCGCACAGATCGGGTGAAACCGAAGACAACACCATTGCCGACATTGCAGTGGCAGTGAATGCTATGCAGATAAAAACAGGCTCTATGAGCCGTTCCGACAGACTCGCAAAATACAATCAGCTATTAAGAATAGAAGAAGAGTTATATCAATAGATAGTAGCCCCTTATCAAGGGGCTACTTATTATTTTTTTGTCATTATCACTATATATTCCGAGCTCATCGTGTCTATATTAGCACCTTTAATATTTGTTGGGCATGTTCGGCTTGGCATTCGCTTATTGCCAATGGAGCGAACGATAGTATTTTCGTGTACACACCCAAATTTTTCAAACATTTCGGCAGTAAAAAAGTCTAACGGAATTTGGATTCCTTTCACATTTCTATTCCCAACAACATAACATATTCGCCCTCCACTTCTCACTACGGATGCCACATTTTTGATTGAAAAATAGTAATCATCTAGAAAAGATACAACTTCAATATACCGTTTTTTATCAATATCTTTTATTTGCTCCAACTCCTTAGCGATTGAAACGGTAGAAAAACTTATTTTAGTTTTTTTAACTCCACCCATAAGCATATTATCAACCGATTTTGCATTATCAAAACGAAACCATTCGTTAGCCCATCTTGAAAATTGTCCATAGGCAACTGTGGTTTTACTATCTCCATAGGGGGGGGAGGTCACCACCATATCTACCATGCAAGGCACAATATACCTTTTAGGTATACATTTTATGGTATTGAAATTATAGATGGTAGCCTTTCCTTTTTTTTCAAACGCCATATACTCACTCAATCCTATCACGTTGCGATCCAGCTTTGATATGAATAGCTTTATAGGATCCATATTAGATTCAATAACCTTACTCATATCCATTCTATAACGTTTAAATTCACCGTTGCGAGTGTACGACGACTCACGCACACTCTCTGATAACACTAAATTAAAAAAATCGAACTGTTTATTTCCATATCTTTTTATTGCACAAGATATAAACATCAATTTATCAAGGGTTTCCTTACTATACCAATATTCAGCCTGAGTGATATGATCATAGTTATAGATCTCATGTTTCTCAAGATTATATCTATTTAAACTACTAATAATCAGATTTTTTGATTTCAATATGAGATTTAAATCAAAAGATGTTGTTTTAACTTTAGATATAAAACGAGCCAGTGGGTTTATGTCTGTGCCAATTGAATCTATTCCTTTTATTGATGCCTCAACCAACGAGGTTCCCGATCCGACATATGGATCAAATATTAAATTTAATTCTCCTTCTGGAAAATATTCTTCGATTAATTTTCTTGCCACTTGTGGTATCATCATTGCCGGGTAATTATGGTAACAATGTGTGTATTCCTTAGTATTAGAATTTTTGAAATCCCAATCTTCAGACATGGTTCTTCTATACATAAAAACAATCTTTAACGAACAAATATATAAAATAGTCTTAACATATCGGCCTATAAATGTTTATTTTTATAATTTTGTCACATATTGCATGACATAAAACGACCAATAGATATGACAATCAAGCTAAAAAAAAATAACATTAAACTATTGGATTCGAAGAAATAAACAGTATATTGTACTTCAAAATTAGTAATTTATATTGATGTGTTTTTTATAATTACACATTTACAAACACCCAAAACTCACCTTATAATGGATAAAAACGAAATTATTTCAGAATTCAGACGAATAGAAAAACTTGGGTTCGTGAAGAGTAAACGCTCCCATAACACAGGAATAGGAAAAACTTTTGAAGATTTATTGGGAATGAGTGAGAGAAGTAAATTCAATCCAAACTTTAGCGAGCTTGAGATAAAAAGTAAGCGCGAATTTACGCATGCCTACATTACACTCTTCACAAAAAGTCCAACTCATCCTCGAAAAGCCAATACCATACTACGAGATTATTATGGAGAACCATACATAGACAAACCATCACTTAAAAGAATAAACACATCGCTATTCGCCACAAAATGTAATAACTTTTGTAATAGATTTAGCTTTATGCTTGTCAATAATATTGATGAAGAAAAAGTAATCATCATAATAAAAGACATTTGCAGCGGCGAGGTGATCGACGACACAATCTTTTGGACATATGAAGATCTTAAAAAATGCCTAGTAAAAAAGCTAAAAACTCTATTTTTTGTGTCGGCAGAGTCAAAAATTGAAAACGACAACGAGTTCTTCCACTACAACAAAGCAGAAATATATGTTAATCCATGTATAAATAAACTCTTAGCACTTATTAATTCCGGAAAGATCATGGTTGATATAAGAATAGGATCATTTCGCAGCGGAGTAAAAGAGGGCAAAATACACGACCACGGAACAGCATTCCGATTGAAACTAAAAGATCTTCCACTACTATACGAAGAAGTGGTGAAAATAGAATAATCAACCTATAAGCAGCTTAGCCTGCTCCCTAGCTGCATCAGTAATAATACTACCACTTAACATCTTAGCAATAACTTCAACGCGCTGGTCGTGAGTAAGTTTATTTATAGTTGTTGTTGTTGTGTCGGCAGATTCAAATTTAGAAACCAAAAAATGACTCTCACCTTTAGCAGCCACCTGCGGAAGATGCGTGATGCAAATAGTTTGTAGAGATTTCGATAGATGTTGCATTATTTCACCCATTTTATCTGCCACTCTACCCGATACTCCTGTGTCTATCTCATCGAATATTATTGTTGGTAAAAGCTTATATGCAGCCGTTAGCGACTTCAACGACAACATCACACGCGACATCTCACCACCCGAAGCAACTTTTTCTATTGGCTCCATGGCAAGACCTTTGTTTGCTGAGAACATAAAGACAACATTGTCTTTACCATTAGGCATAAACTCCACACTCTCTTCAAGCACAATCTTAAAGCTACAACTATCCATTCCCAGTTGATGTAGCTGCTCAACCACATACTGCTCTATCTTCTCAGCAACAGCTTTTCTATTTGCCGATAACTCACTGCAAATTTCACCTGCTTTGGCAGTCAGTTCAACGATCTCTTTTTTGCATTGTTCTATGTGGGTAACACTCAAATCAATATTTAAAAGACGCGTTTCATACTCCTCACGAAGTACGATAAGTTCTTTTTCAGTGCGTACATTATGTTTTAACAATAATTTATTTAAGATACTTATGCGCTGCTCTAACTCTTCCAACTTTTGCGGATCGTCGTCTATTCTATCAAGATAACGATCTGCCTCCATGTCTATATCTTTTAAGTCATAGATTATAGATGTTAAACGCTCGCCTAGCTCCATAGCTTTTTTTGATACCGACGACACTTTATCAAGTGAAGATGTGATTGATTTAAGCGATGCTATTATTGATCCATCTGCCCCATTCAATGTTTCGTTGGTGTTGAAAAAAGCCTCTTTTATCTGTGCCGAATTAGAAAGAGTAAGATAAGATTGCTCTATCAACTCTAGTTCACCTATTTTAAGCGATGCCGACTCCAACTCATCATATTGAAATTTCACATACTGCTCATCTGCAACATTTTTTGTTGATTCGTCTTGCAACTTTGAAAGACGAAGATGCAGACGTTTAAGCTCTGAGAAACAATGATTATATTTTGATAGCACTGAGCCATTTCCAGCAACAGAGTCGATGACATTCATCTGAAAATCTTCTTGTAAGAGCAGTAGTGTTTGGTGCTGTGAATGAACATCCACCAAACGCACTCCAAGATCTTTCAATGATGTCATTGTCACAGGCAGATCATTTATGTAGGCACGACTTTTACCCGATGGCATTATCACCCTACTTATGGTGGTGTTGTGATCATATTCCAAATCATTCTCGGCGAAAAACTCTTCAAGATGATATTTTTTTATTGAGAACACTCCCTCAATAACACTATTTTTATCGGATTTACGCGATCCGCGCTGCTCAACTTTTGCTCCAAGCAACATAGATATAGCACCTAGTAAAATTGATTTTCCAGCTCCAGTTTCACCAGTTATGATATTCAATCCCTCATTAAATTCTATATCCAAATTATCAATCAAGAGATAATTTTCAATATGTAATTTGTTAATCATTACCTATTTAAATTTAAGAACAAAGTGCTTTAGAAGCTGTTATAATTTGTTATCGAAGTTATTTCGGAGCTATTTTTGTCTTAGTTTTTGTTCTGTAAATCCGATTTTAGCGAGCTAAATGAGGATTTATAGAGCGAAAATTG
>JAVVZN010000082.1:0-6500 GCA_036650555.1 Rikenellaceae bacterium | reverse complement strand
TTTCCTATGGTGGTGGTAAAAAAGCAATAGAAAAACAGAAGGCTATGGGTAAATTAACTGCTCGTGAGAGAGTTGATGCACTTTTAGACGATGGTTCATTTCAAGAATATGATATTTTTGTTGAACATGACGGTCGAGATTTTGGAATGCAAGACAAAGAGTTTCCGGGTGATGGTGTCATAATTGGAACAGGAACTGTTATGGGATCTCCCGTGGCTGTTTTTGCTCAAGACTTTACTGTTGCTGGTGGTTCTCTAGGATTGATGCACGCACGTAAGATCACCAAAATAATGGATTATGCTCTAAACATGAGAATACCGCTCATCGGTATCAACGACTCAGGTGGAGCACGTATACAAGAGGGAGTGAATGCTCTTGCTGGTTATGGTGAAATATTCTTTCGTAACACACTTTCAAGTGGTGTAATTCCTCAAATATCTGTTATCTTAGGTCCATGTGCTGGTGGTGCTGTTTATTCTCCTGCGCTTACCGATTTTGTGTTTGTGGTTGAAAATATATCTAAAATGTTTATCACAGGTCCTGAGGTTATCAAAACCGTTCTAGGCGAAGAGATAAGCATGGAAGAGCTAGGTGGAGCTCGCGTTCACAGTGAGATAACAGGTAATGCTCATTTCTTTGCAATGACTGAAGATGAATGTTTCGTTCAGATTCGTCGTCTGCTTTCATTTATCCCAACAAGCAATCAAGAAGTATCAACTGCAATTCATGCAGCACTACCAAACACTGATAAGTATAAGATCGAAAACATAGTACCAAATGATCCTAGTGTGCCTTACGATGTTCGTGACGTGATTTGTAGTATTGCCGATGATAGTGATTTCCTTGAGGTGATGGAGAAATTCGCAGCCAATATAGTAATTGGTTTCGGACGTATTGAGGGCGAAACAGTTGGTTTCGTTGCAAATCAACCACTTGTCATGGCAGGTGTGCTCGACTGCGATTCATCCGATAAAGCTGCTCGTTTCATACGTTATTGCGATTCATTCAATATTCCAATCATAACACTAGAAGATTTGCCAGGTTATCTTCCAGGTGTAGACCAAGAACATGCTGGAGTGATTCGTCACGGTGCAAAAATCCTATATTCTTATAGTGAGGCAACAGTTCCTAAAGTTACTGTTATCTTACGTAAAGCCTATGGTGGCGGTTACATTGCAATGAGTTCACGTCACCTTCGTTCTGATTTTGTTTTTGCATGGCCAAATGCTGAGATTGCTGTGATGGGTCCAGAAGGAGCAGCAAAAATTATCTTCAGAAAAGAGATCATGGAGGCTGAGAACCCAGAGGAGATGCGTAAAATCAAGATTCAAGAATATAAAGATAAATTTGCTAATCCATATGTTGCAGCGGCAAAAGGTTATGTTGATGCAGTAATCTCTCCAGAAGAAACACGTAAATGTGTGGCACATTCTCTAAGAGTTGCTAAGAACAAAACTGTTACTCGCCCAACAAAAAAACATGGTCTTCCTCCATTTTAAGCCGAGTAACATAAGTTGAGCTAATATTTAATTTCCGGCAGCTAATGTCCGAAATATTGTAACAATTATTCAACATTACATAAAGCAACAAATTATGAATGAAAAAGTTGGTGAATTTTTTGTGATCTCCACAGAACACGGAGATTTCAAAACAAAATATTTAACAAAAACTCACACAATGCGTAAGAAATGGGAGCCAGTGAATCCTCTTCATGTGATTTCTCATATCCCAGGCAATGTGATAGAGTACAAAGTTTCGGTTGGCGATACTGTAAAAGTAGGCGATCCTCTTCTTCTTTTTAAAGCCATGAAGATGGATAGCATAGTATTAAGTACAGTAAATGCTAAAGTTAAGAAACTATGTGCCGAGATAGATAAATCAGTGCCTAAAGGCGAGCTATTGTTGGAATTTGAATAACATTCCTAGGTAGAAATTTATCAAATAAAACAAGCCCGATTGCAAAAAGCATCGGGCTTGTTTCGTTTGAGAGTATCTCAACTATTAGTGTCAGGTAAAAAAATCAAATGTAGTATGTAATTGTGTGATCTACCTTTATTTATAGCAGATTTATGTGCTAGCGTAAGGCATGATTTTTAACCAGACAACAATGTTATTTCTCAGCAGTGTATTTTGCATCACCAAATCCCAAGATAGGGAAAAAGATGAGACCTAATAGGAGAAGTCCTATTGCAAAGCCAGTTCCTTTGCCGAATCTCTTTGCAAATTCAATGTATGCCATTATCATGAAGAAAATATCCACAACAGGAATACAGAATAATAAAAGCCACCACCATGGTTTGCCAGCTATTCTTAAAAAAATAATGACATTATAGATAGGGATGATTGCTTCCCAACCTTTGAAACCTGCTTTTTGGAAAATTTTCCAATATGAAACAACAAGTATAACTGTAAAAATGATGATAAATAATGTATACATAATCATTTGATATTTGTTTTCCTTACTCTATCATGGATTTTCAGGTTCTTCCAATCTATTACCGTGAGTAAAAATACAAATAATAATAATAATATGCAAATAATAATTATTATTAATGTCGGATAAAATTTTATGCGTAAAGTATAATTTAGTATTTTGTATTGTTTTCTATCTAGTATGAGTAACTGTGGATTGGATGTTTTATATACGATACGATTTTTTAAAAGGATGGTTAAATTTTGATCAAATAATGATAATTAATTTCATATATTGTCATCTATTTAGTTAAAAAAAGCGAGCGCATAATTATATGCGCTCGCTTTATGATAAAAATGTTGGTTAGAATTCGTAGCAAACAAACACCTCTATTGCTTGATATTCTGCCATACCTAGCTTATCGTAAAGAGCAGCGGTGGCTTGTGTTCTATCTTCGGCACGTTGCCAGAACTCACGTTTGTCTTCGCCTGGGAATGGAACAATATCTTTTTGAGAAAGGTGACGATAGATTGCGTGGCGTTTTCTGATCACTTCGTTTGGACTCAATGGCACTGCCATATCAACCATGTCGAGCTCCCATTCTTGCCATGCGCCGCGGTACAACCAAAGACGACAATCTTTCAACCATTCGCAATTTCTCTCTTTCAACACCTTAATAGCGCCTAGAACTGCTTCAATACAAACGCGGTGTGTGCCATGAGGGTCGGTAAGATCACCTGCGGCATATATTTGGTGAGGTTTGCGTTCTTCCAAGAATTTAACTACAATATCTATATCTTTTTGACCTATTGGATTTTTCTTGATAGATCCAGTTTCGTAGAAAGGAAGGTTTAAGAAGTGTACGTTTGTTTGTTCGTTTAAACCGAAAGAACGACATGCTGATTTTGCCTCTGCACGACGAATAGATCCTTTGATTTGCATTAGCTCCGATGGTTCAATGCCACTATTCTTTTTCGATTCAACTAATTTTTTTATTTGGTTGTATCTGTCTTCAAAAGCACATTCGCGCGCTGTGTCGTAGATTTGCATCACAACATCATCGTGAACAGCAATATTGCCAGATGTTTCGTATGCCACATGCACATCGTGTCCTTGATCGACTAAACGAATAAATGTTCCACCCATTGAAATAACGTCGTCGTCTGGGTGAGGAGAGAACACTACCACGCGTTTAGGGAATGGTGTTGAACGCTCTGGACGTGTTGAGTCGTCGGCATTAGGTTTTCCGCCTGGCCATCCTGAGATGGTGTGTTGTAGCTCGTTGAATATCTTGATGTTTATATTTGAATAGCTACCTTTTTTATCCAAAAGATCAGAAAGGCTATTGTTGATATAATCTTCGTGAGTAAGTTTTAAAATTGGTTTCTCAACTTTTTGACACAACCATAGCACTGCTTTACGTACGAACTTAGGAGTCCATTCACAAGTTCCAACCAACCAAGGTGTTTTAAAACGAGTAAGCTCCATTGCAGCATCTTCAGCAATGATAAGCTTGCAGTTGCTGTGATTTTGAAGATGTGATGCAGGTATTTGATTTGTAACCTCACCTTCAACCATCTTAGCAACAGCCTCTGCTTTTTCTTCGCTCCAAGCAAACACAAGAACTTTTTTGGCGTTAAGAATTGTTGATATACCTAGAGTTACTGCACTTGATGGGATTGTGTCGGCACCAGCGAAGAATGATGATGACAGTGTCATGCGTGTGCGATTTGCAAGAGCAACTAATCTAGTTTTAGAGTTTTTGTGAGTGCCAGGTTCGTTGAAACCTATCTGACCAGCTGTGCCTATGCCTAGCATCATAAGATCTAGTCCACCAGCTAACTCTATTTGTTGTTCATAATCTTTGCAGTAGCTGCTTGCTCCCTCTATTGTTGAAGAGCCATCAACTAGATGCACATTCTCTGGAAGAATGTCGATATGGTCGAGTAACTCTTCTTTTAGAGTTTTGCTACGACTATTTAAAGCATCCTTAGTCATAGGATAAAACTCATCTAGTGTAAATGCTACTACATTTTGAAAGCTTAATCCGTCTTCTTTGTGCATCCTTACAAGTTCGCGGTATACACCCATAGGTGATAATCCTGTTGAAAGACCTAATACACATTTTTTCCCTTTTGAAGCTTTTGTACGTATTTCGTGCGCGATTTCAACAGCAACATCAAGACAACCTTTAGCTGCAGTAGAAACAACTTCTGTTGGAATTAATTCATAACGTGTGACTATATCCATTGGCTCTAAGCCTTGGATAAGTCCACCTCCTGTTTTTAATTTGTAATTGCTACTCATAATATTTTATAAATTTAATTTTTAATGGTCGACGCTTTAATGATTTCCGTATAAAATTCGGTTAATGTTTTCCCAGATGCTTTAACTTGTTGTGGCACTATACTTGCAGCACTCATCCCCGGAACCGAATTTACTTCTATCATATAAGGAATATTGTTTTTTACTATAAAATCAATACGTACAACCCCTTTACATCCTGTTATTTTATATATTTTCTTTGCATCATCGGCTATGTCTTGTCTTACTTTAGGATCTATGACGGCAGGTGTAATCTCTTCTGAATGCCCTTCGTATTTGGCTAGATAATCGAAGAAATCGCGGTTTGAAACTATCTCCGTGAGCGGTAATACCACTAGCTCTCCATTTAATGTGTAGATGCCTTGTCCGTATTCGTGTCCTTCAATAAACTCTTCAATGATAATGATGTCACTCTCTTTGAATGCCTCTGCTATTGCAGGTTCTATCCCTTCAATCTCTTTTACTTTTGTTACACCAAAACTGCTTCCCGATGAGTTGGGTTTTATGAACATTGGAAAACCTATATGTTTTGCAATCGAATTAATATTTATTTTATCGTTTTTAGTAATTATTAAATCTTTTGCAAGATGAATATTTACCGACGACACCACTCGTTTACACACCATCTTATTAAATGTAACAACCGACGCATCAACTCCACACGATGAATAAGGCAGTGCTATTAGTTCAAAATATGATTGTAAAATTCCATTTTCTCCCGGTGTGCCATGAATATTTATGAATGCAAAATCGAATTTATGTTTTGTGCCACCAACTGTAAATGAAAAATCGTTTTTGTCAATTGAAAATATTTCATTGTTAAATTCTACATGCCACGTTTTACTTGATAAAATAACTATATATGGAGTGTATTTTGTTTTATCTATTGATAATAAAATATTTTTAGCTCCATTTATAGATATTTGATGTTCAGATGAGTCTCCTCCAGCCACAATGGCAATTAATGGTCTTTTCATAAACTTGTATATAAGTTGTATAAAAATTATTGTTATGCGTCTGAAGACGCAATGTGCTAAACTTAGCGCTACGTTAAAATAAGAAAAAACATGCAGTGTTTTATTCGACTACAAATATCGCATAAATATAGTAATAAAACAATTATTTTTTTGTATTATTGTGTTTTGAAACGCACGTCAAATTATAAATTTATCATTATGACAAATAATAATTTAACAAAACTGTTTGGTATTCAATACGGTATTATTTCAGGAGGAATGGTGTGGTGCAGCTCTTGGCGGCTAGCATCGGCTGTGTCGAACGAAGGAGGTCTTGGACTTATTGGTGCAGGATCTATGCACCTCGACACATTGCGAGAACATATTGTTAAGTGCAAAGCAGCAACAGACAAACCGTTTGGTGTGAATCTGCCTTTAATATATCCGCAAATTGAAGAGGCGGTTGATCTGCTGATAAGTGAGCATGTAAAAATTGTGTTTACCTCGGCAGGCAATCCAGCTACCTACACTAAGAAGTTTAAATCACACGGAATGAAGGTTGTTCATGTGGTTTCGAGTAGTAAGTTTGCGTTGAAAGCACAAGAGGCAGGATGTGATGCTGTGGTTTGCGAGGGTTTTGAGGCAGGAGGTCACAATGGTCGTGAAGAAACAACATCGCTTGTGTTGTTGCAAGCTGTAAGTAAGGCAGTGCATATTCCTATTATAGGTGCAGGTGGTTTTGCCACAGGTAGCTCTATTGCTGCTGCTGTTGCCCTTGGAGCGCAAGGTGTGCAGATAGGAACTCT
>JAVVZN010000081.1:0-6512 GCA_036650555.1 Rikenellaceae bacterium | reverse complement strand
GAGCAAGGGGTATGAATCTAGTGAGTTCTGATGAGGAGACTTTTTCCGATTTAGGTATTGAATCGGCATAAGTGATGCTAATCGTATTTTTTGCAAGTAGGTATTTACCAGAAGGTAGTTTACGTGTTACATTACAAGAATATGATATAATTGAGATAAGAATCAACAAAAATATATTTTCAGTGGCGATAAATTGATTTGTTGATTTCATAAAATCAGTTATTTATGAATTTGTTAATTATTTATTTTTGTAATAAAATTGTCTAAATCTCATTACAAAAACAAAATTTAGACAATTCTATGAAATATGTGGTATGCAGTTATTTAGCTGTTTGCCGAAGATCCTTTACGTTTACGTTCTGTTTCATCAAGATATATTTTACGTAGACGTATACATTTCGGTGTTACCTCAACATATTCGTCGCCTTGAATATACTCAAGCGCCTCTTCAAGAGAGAAGACAATAGGCGGTGCAATAGACGTTTTGTCGTCGGTTCCGCTAGCACGCATATTTGTAAGTTTCTTACTCTTTGTGAGGTTGATCACTAAGTCGTCTGGACGTGTGCTTTCGCCAACTACCTGACCACAATAGATCTCTTCTCCCGGAGAAACAAAGAACTTACCTCTATCTTGCAACTTGTTGATAGCATAAGCATATGAGCTACCAGTTTCCATAGCAATTAATGAGCCATTTTGACGAATTTCAAAGTCACCCTTATATTTTTCAAAACCTTTCAATCTGTGTGACATCACTGCCTCACCAGCTGTTGCGGTTAGAAGGTTGCTACGTAGACCGATAATACCACGTGATGGAATTTCGAATATCAAACGATTACGTCCATCTTTACTATCCATCGACACTAGTTGTCCTTTACGTTTTGTGGCAAGTTCAATTGCGCGTCCTGCAAATTCCTCAGGCATATCAATTGTAAGTTCTTCCACTGGTTCGTGTTTCTGACCGTCTATCTCTTTAATGATTACGCGAGGCTGTCCAACTTGAAGCTCGTAGCCCTCACGACGCATTGTTTCTATAAGTACACTTAAATGGAGTACGCCACGTCCGAATACTACAAACGAATCGGCAGTAGCGCCTGGTTGCACACGAAGTGCAAGATTTTTCTCTAATTCTCTGTCTAAACGCTCTTTGATGTGGCGTGAAGTGACAAATTTGCCATCACGACCATAGAAAGGAGAGTCGTTGATTGTGAACAACATACTCATCGTAGGCTCATCTATTGCAATTGGAGCAAGAGCTTCAGGGTTTTCATAATCTGCAATGGTGTCGCCAATATCAAAACCTTCAATTCCAACAAGCGCTCATATCTCACCGCATTTCACTGTTTCAACTTTCTCTTTTCCTAATCCGTCAAAAAGCATAAGATCTTTGATACGAGTTTTGACTAGAGTCACGCCATCGCGTTTGCAAAGTGTCACAGGTTGGTTCACAGATAGTGTTCCGCGTGTCAATTTACCAATAGCCACACGACCAACATAAGATGAATATTCAAGAGATGATATTAACATCTGTGCAGTGCCTTCTTGCTCTATTGGAGCAGGAATATTCTCTATAATTGCATCGAGAAGATCTATAATGTCTGTTTTTTGATCTTTCCAATCAGTAGACATCCATCCGTTCTTCGCACTACCGTATATTGTTGTGAAGTCTAATTGATCGTCGGTGGCATCTAAAGAATACATAAGATCGAAAATTTCTTCATGTACTTGATCTGGACGACAGTTCTCTTTATCAACTTTATTTATAACAACAATAGGTTTTTTACCTAATGCCAGTGCTTTTTGCAGCACAAAACGAGTTTGAGGCATAGCTCCCTCAAAAGCATCGACCAGCAGAAGTACACCGTCGGCCATGTTTAGCACTCTCTCAACTTCTCCGCCAAAGTCGGAGTGACCCGGAGTGTCAATGACGTTGATTTTATAATCTTTGTATTTTACCGAAACGTTTTTAGCAAGTATGGTTATCCCTCTTTCACGCTCTAAATCATTGTTATCCATGATTAGATCGCCCGACTTTTCATTCTCTCTAAAGAGCTTTCCTTGTAAAATCATTTTATCGACCAAAGTAGTTTTGCCGTGGTCAACGTGTGCAATAATTGCAATGTTTCTTAACTTCTGCATTCTAAATTTTATAGTAATATAGCCACAAAGATAATCACAAAAAATGTAATAATCTATTTTTGTTTAATATCTTTTTAGTGGGGTGTAATTGAAACTCAATTGTTTTGTGATTTTATCACCATTGTAAGCGCATTTTTCTCGTAGTGTATCGAGTGTTGAACTGCTAATTGGTGTTGTTATTCCAATCGTGTTTATAAATTGAATAACATGTTTTACTGTGGTTAATAACCAGTCGGGTAGTTTATATTTAGGTTCTGATGTTGAGCATAATGTAAATATTTCACGAAAAGAGAGATTTTCGCTGCATAACACATAACGTTGCCCTATTGATTCATCTTTTTCCGACATTAATATAAGTGCTCTTACCACATCTTCAACGCTAACATAGCCGGTTATGCCTTCGGTGTAAAATAAAGTACATTTTGAATATAACTTCGTGAGTTTTGGTGATCCTCCATATCTCGAATCGCCATTGCCAAGTATTACAGCAGGCAATGCCACAGTGCAATTTAATCCTCTTGATGAGGCTTTCCAAACCACATTCTCACTCAGAAATTTACTTATGCCATAGGCAGATTTTGATTGAAGAGTTTGAATGATTGAATTTTCAGTTATCTTCTCAGGATATGGAGTAGTACCTAGCGCTGCAATTGAACTCACATGCACAAATTTATCAATTCCGCATTCTATGGCAGCTTCTGTCAGACACTCAGTGATGCGAACATTCGATGAAATCATCTCAGATTCTCTGCTTTTTGAAAAGCTCACCACCGCGGCAGTATTAAACACAATGTTTTTCCCTTGAAATATCTCTTTTATGAAGAGATAATCTGTTAATTCTCCTATTACAATCTTTACCGATCTATTGTTTATATCTATATTGTATAGATTGAGTATGTATTTTAGTTTTGGTAGTGAACGATTGTTATGCACAATAGCTGTAATATCGGTGTAGTTATTGTTTATAAGTGCAGCTATTAAATGCGCTCCAACAAAGCCTGCAGCTGCGGTAACCACCACACTTCTATTTTTCATCGCTGTTCCATATTATTTTTTTGCCGAAACCCAATCGGTTGTCGGTAAGTTTTGCAAACGTCACTTTTAATTGCCATAGTTCTAGGTCGGCAAATATTGCGTATGGAAACCTTTTAAGATATGCCATCTTCGCTTCGTGTAAAACTGAGCCTTCGGCTCGTGAGGCATTTCCGCATAATTGCACTCCACGAACCTTGCCAACTATTTTTGTTTCAACCACTATTGATGCTGCTACATTACTGTTTTGTATTATATTTTGTGCGTGTTCGGTTGCTAGCGAAGAGGTGAATACAAAAAATTGCTTTTCTGGAATAAAGGCATAGAAAAGATTACTACAATATGGCATGCCGTTTGAAATTGTGGCAAGCGTCATGACGTGATGCTCTTTTATAAATGTTTTAATCTCCTTAGGCAGACTTTTTTCCATCTCTATTTTTTGAGTTTTGAACTATCGGCTTTTAATGTGTCGGCAGCAGGAACATCGTAGGTTTTACCATCTAGTTCAGCAATTACTTTATCTCTTGTATTCATAAAACCAACTCTATATTTGCTAGAAATATCTTCTCCTTTCACATCGGTAAGTTTGAGAGGGTCGATAGCTGTTGTGCCTCTCCATATTCTGAAGTCAAGATGTGGTCCTGTCGATGTGCCGGTTGTTCCAACGTATGCAATGACTTGTCCTTGTGACACTCTAGAACCTACTTTTAGATTTTTAGCATAGCCTTTTAAGTGCAGATAACCAGAGGTGTAGTTGCGTGCGTGTTTTATTTTTATGGTGTTTCCGCCTCCGCCAGAATATCTGCGCATGATCACAGTTCCATCGCCAATAGCTTGAACCGGTGTGCCTGATGGGGCAGCATAATCTACACCTAGATGGGGACGTCTGATACGTAGTATTGGGTGCATGCGTGAATGGGAGAAACGCGAACTGATACGTGAATATTTGAGTGGAGCTTTAAGAAAAGCACTCTTCAAACTTTTGCCTTCGTTGTCCCAGTAGCCATGCACTAAATTGCCTTTATCGTCGGTGTATTCGTGTCGGATTGCATAGTAGCGTTTGCCGTTGTGGTTGAACCATGCTCCATAGATTGTTCCTACACCTATGCTTTTGTCTTCAATGAAAAGTTCATCATAGACCACATTAAATTCATCTCCTTTTTGAATGGCGTAGAAGTCGATAGACCATTGAAACACATCTGATAGGTTCATGGCTAAGGTGGCATTCATGCCGTTGCTTATCATTGAGTTCCAGAGAGAGCTCTCAATTTTAGCACTTTTTTGAAGACGTTTTCTAGTCACCTCTTTCTGATCTTTTGTAACACGTATTGTGTCGCTTAGATTGAATACAATATATTCAGTTGCGTTGGTTTCGTAGACGAAATATTTAAGTGTTGAGAGAGTGTCGTTTGTGGTCATCACTGTGTAGTTGTTTCCACCTCTGAAGTTTCTTGCGTCGAACACCCCTTTCGATGCCTGCACAATTTTATCAACCATTTGTGCGCCAACTCCATATTTGTCGAAAAGCGTTGATAGTGTTTGTCCTGGCTCCACCTCTCCCGATTCAACATTTAGAGAATCAATACATATACCGTATAGATATTCAGGTTCAACAATTTTCTCAACTGTATCTTCTTGCCATCCTTCGGATGGTGTACGCATTTTCCATATAGCAATCGCTGCTGTGACAGTGCACGCCACGATAACTCCAAATAGTATTTTATCTCTTAATGTTTTTATTTTCATAAAATTATTTTTTCAGTATATCAAAACCGTTTCCGTAAACACTAGAAACAGACGCATTTGTAATGAATGCAGAGCTATCTACTTCTTTTACTATGCGGTATAGTATGTTGGTTTCATTCTTGCGGCATGTCACCATAATCACCTTTTGTGGTTGTTTTGTAAACCATCCCTCGCCGTTTAGAATTGTGGCTCCACGTCGCGCGTCGTGCACTATTTTATCGGCAATCTCAGCGTATTTCTTCGATATGATAAATAGCTGACATGTTTGTTTGTTTCCTTGTAAGAATAGATCTATTGTGTAGCCTAGCACGCTCATTGTGATGAAACCGTAGATGATAGAGGTAATGTCGTGTGTGACAAAGAACGAGCTACCAACGATAATCATATCGCATGCAATGATTGTTTTTCCTAGACTTATGCCATGATATTTGTTCAACACCATAGCTATTATGTCGGTGCCACCAGTGCTACCGCCTTGTCCAAAGCACAATCCAATACCGAAACCTCCCAACGCACCGCCTAAGATTGCAGATAGTAGTTTGTCTGAGCCTAGCCCTAAAAGATCTGGGGTGCCGCTTAGTGCAAACTGAAATGTGGTAAGCATCATTGAGTTAAACGACATTGCGTAGATTGTTTTTGCTCCAAATCTCGGACCTATGAGAATAAACCCGATTATTATGAGCACCACATTGATAGCGAAATATGAATAACCTATTGGAATACCTATCAGCTCTCCAGTTGGCGATGAACCACCTGTGGCTTCAAAGATCAGCATGCTGACGCCGGGTATTCCGCCACCCATAACTTTTGCAGGCGTTAAAATAGCAGTCCAAGCAAATGAGTAAATAATAAGCCCTATTGAGATAAAGACATATGCTTTAACTTCAGATAGAATGTGTTTGGTTTGGATTTCCATGGATACAATATATAAATGACTAAATAAAATTAGGTGCTGTTATATCACTACGTTAATAATCTTACCCTTCACAACTATAATCTTCTTTGGTGTTTTACCTTCAGTGTATTTCTGAATTTGTGGATCGTTCATTATTAGCTTTTCAACCTCATCGTTGCTGATTATGAGTGAGATCTCTTTTTTGTAACGCATCTTACCATTGAACGATACAGGATATTCAAAACTGCTTTCTACCAGATGTTCTGCATTGAATGTTGGAAAACTTGCTTTACATACAGAACCTTCGTTTCCTAGAATGCTCCATAGCTCCTCTGCAATATGAGGTGCAAAAGGAGATAATATGATTGTTAGAGGTTCGAGTATGGCACGTTTGTTTGTTTTTAGCTCTGCAAGCTCATTAAGGCAGATCATAAACGCGCTTACCGAGGTGTTGAATGAGAAATTTTCTATATCGTCGCTAACCTTTTTGATAGTGCGATGAAGTATCTTAAATTCCTCAGCACTAGGCTGCTCGTTAGACACGCAAACCTTGCCTTCGGCATTGAAGAATTGTCGCCAAAACTTGCGTAAAAATTTGTGGACTCCATCTATACCATTTGTGTCCCATGGTTTTGATTGCTCTAATGGACCTAAAAACATCTCATACATGCGTAGTGTGTCAGCTCCATAGTCAGATACTATG
>JAVVZN010000080.1:0-6581 GCA_036650555.1 Rikenellaceae bacterium | reverse complement strand
ACACCTCCAACTTTAGATTGATCCGAGGTGATACCTGGCGCTAATACTTTCACAGATTCAGACGTTCTTACAGTGCTCATAAAAAAACCGCCGTTATCCATGCCGTTGACATATGGACCACCAGTAATTCTATCAGCTGTGAAAAACTTTGCTGCAGTAGGCTCAGTCCCGTCAGTGGTTAGATACATAAGCTTTTTGTATAAATCTTGTAATGTGGCAGTGGAAGTAAATAAAGGGATAATACTTAGGTCCGTATTTGCTAATAAGAAAATCTTTTTAGTTCCAGAAGTCAGTTTTATTGGGGTAGATACAGCGGGAGTAGCATTTGTAATCTCAATTTTCTGGTCTATCTCCAACTTGTCGGCATCATTGAAAATCACAATACGAACGTTTTTAATTGCTTTTTCGTCACGTTCAGTCTTACCATTATCTGTTTCTGTATCACCTACTGCTTTTGTCGTTGGACCAGCAGGCTTCGCACCTTCAATATTGAAATTGAATGTGGCATAGGTTTCAACTCCTTCCACAACAGGAGGAGTACCCCCATTATTTTTTGCCTCGTCTTTTGAACACGAGAACACTGTTAAGGCCGCAAGAGCCATAGCAAGAAATTTAATTTTTTTCATTTTTTTGTTTTTTAATTAATAATAGTGATTAAATGTTTATATGGTATTATTTTTTGATTTCTAGTAACTTATGGAGCTGCTCTAGCAGGCGTGGAGCTTCGGGGCTGCCCATGATGATGGCATCTTGCAAGGTGAGCTCAGCCATGTCGTGCTGCCCTAACATCATATAACAAGCACCGCGCATCATTTGGGTCAGTGCCGAGGGTGGCACATTTTTCAAATGTGTTAGCACATCTGCATAGGCTTGATTATTGTAAGATGCAACCGCTTTTAACGTTGCCTCATGCTGAGCAGATGGTTTGACCTCGTAGAACAGACGTATGTAGCCTGCACTACGCAGTTTATGGAAGAAATTAGCCAACATATAGTTGTAAGGACGACCCCATTTGAGATCCATCAACTTCTTCTCCATACCTTGCTCGAGAGTGTAGTTGTTCATGATCTCCAACACCTCGCTTTTGTATTGCATGTCTGACTGCTGCACCATCTCGCGCAAACCTGCCCAATCCTCACCAATATTGACAACCTCGATAAGGTTGAGTTGCGAAGAGATGCTATCGCCTAGATATTGTTTTAGGGCATCGGCACGCTTGCGAGCTAAGGCATTGTTGCTAACACTTCCACCTTCTGGCGAGGCAGCACCTGCAATGACTATCTTGCCCAACGTTGCACGTGGATCTGACAAGATGAGCTTTAATATCTTATTTATTTGAGCTAACGACTCTCTATTCTCAGCAAATATGGGATCGACTGTGCCTGTGCCCTGCTTGAAATAGACAATCAAAGCCCCTTCTGCACGTAGAGCATCTAAATCGTTGATAGTGGCGTGATACTCAGACATAGCACTCAGAAATGGCAACTCTACATCAAGCTGCTCCACTGGCGAAAGATCTGGGCTAACAACTGGCGATATGGGTTCAAACACTACATCGTAGCGAATGGGTTTGGCGTTTATCACACCAAGCGAAGCCAACGATTTCTCACCACAGCAGCTATTTACCTTACGCTCCATGCGAAGAGAGAGAGAGTTCATCCATGGCTGATATGGGAAAGTGGTAGTGTAGGGCACACGTGTGTGATTGCTTGTGCGAAGAGCTTTTGGGCTCGTTCCTCTAGCACGTCTATCTGAGATGGCATGGTTGCGTCCGGAGATAATGATTGATTGTAGCGACTCACTCTGCGTGCCATTATAGACCACAGGGGTGATGATAAGCTTCTCGTTACTACGTAGCTCGGCCACCTCGGCAGTGAAACTAACAGTAACAGTGTTGTATTTCTCAACAATATCACTTTCGATGATTTTCACATTTTGTGCAACAACGCTCGAAGAGATAAGCATACATATAATATATAGTATAATTTTATTCATAGTCTTACTTTATTACATAAATCAGTGAAACACCTGCTTTAGTGGGTCCAAAATAATTCTTTGTTTCTACTCCTATTTTTTTGCCACACGATGGGCAGTTATATTTGTCATGGCTAAGGCGCGCATAGCCAAATCCGATATTAAATTCCAAGTTCCAATGCTTGTGAAGCATCAGTTGATAACCATAAGAGAGACCTGCGCCAAAGGCAGTGCCTTCATAACGAAACTCTTTAGAGCCTTTGCCAAAGAGCATAGGCAAGTTGTGCCCACCTATATTATACTCTGAATAAAGGGCGTGAACACCAAAGAAATGACCATTGAAACGTTCGCAGAGGAAATATCGAAACTCTGGTTGAACTAGCCAATGCACCATTTTCTTATTATTATCGCGTTTAGCTTTGAGGTTTATCCAGTTATAGCCGCCCGACACATCAAGCGTAGTGCGTTTGCCAAGCCCTATTTCAACCCCTAGGTTAGGTGTGAAGGTTGATGCTCCGTAGAGTAAGTTTGTTTTAACACCCAGCGTGCCTTGGGCTGTGGCATACGCAACAGCTGCAAGACAAAGTATTGTTGTTATTAAAAGTTTTTTTATCATCTACCTATTTATATTATAAACAAATCGTGTTTCCCGCTTTCTCACTCCATTTCAAGAGATTGATGTGTTGCAGACGGTTCTGAATAATCTCATAAAGTTTGTTCTGCTCGGCAATGATAACCCTAGATGCCATGCTGAGCTTTAGTGGTGTTTTGGTCTTTATGTCAGAAAATGTGCCGCTGAACTCCATATCACCAAAGCGAAAAACAACATCACAAAGGGTCAGTTTACTCATTTTATCCGATAGCAAAAATCTACCATCGTGCGTTGTTAGGATTAATTCTTCCCGAACAAGTCTTTTGACAGCACTACTTATCAACGCAATGGGGATATTATATTCGCGAGCAATATCGCAAATTTGCACTCCCTTCTTATCATGGTCTTTCGTCATTGAGATAACCACTATTAATATACAATGCACACGCTCTGAAAACATAAATTTCAAACATTAATCATTCTAATCCCTTTGTTCATTCATGATTTCAACTCTGACTAAAAATTGAATTCTAATTTTTTCCATCAATAAAAATACTACTATCTTTTTTACGCTACAAAGGTACGTAACGTGTATATAGACATCACTATACATTTTCGCTTAAATACTATACATTCTGTTTTGCCATCATTTTTTTTGTTTAATTATTGATTTTATGATCAGATTTTTGACCTATTTAGATAGGTGTTTTTTGACTAAATGTGCTTTTCAAAACTCGATTAGATGCGCTTTAAGGAAAATTATCTCAGCGGAGAACTCTCACTGATTTTTTGTAAACAAAAGACTTTTGGATCTCTTTTTTTCGATGAAAAGCATAAAAAAACAAAAGCCTCAGAAAATTCTGAGGCTTTTGTTTTTTTTGAGTTTGAAATTATTCAGCTACTGCGTAGCATTATCTTAAAAACCTACTCAACCGCTCTTGATACGAACGCTGGTACATTCGCTTTATAGTGTCATCCAAAAATGAATGGTTGATCAGCTCATCTATTAGTTGATTATTCGCAGAAAACATCTTGATTATAGCGTCACGTTTCTTTGGAAGTACCCCGATGCGATTTGCAAACGTAATGAAATCATCCTTGCACGGATGTGCTGTATTGCAGTATATTTCAGAATGTTCACTTTTGGGCATCAGACCATCTTGCAGGGCAAAATCATCGTCGCGCACGTGAATGGAAGTATTCATCAAATCATAAGCAGGAGACAACAAATAATCACCACCCGCAGATTGTTGCAACGAAAAGTTCTTTAGGTGAGCATCACCATTGGCAAACAGATAGTTAAACACAATCAACGTAAATAAGTGGCTCATTTCTACCTGCCACGCAGAGACATTAGATTTCAATAGTGCTGCTACATCTTCGTAACTTCCAGTATATTTATAATCCTTTCCGTGCGTGCTGGTGGTCTTATGTGCCAAAGAAGAAAAATCTTCTTGCTTTATTTTGTTTCCATCGGCATCAAAATCAAACCGCTTAGTGATATAAGCCGCTTCACCATTAGCAAAAAACACAATTCCATTCTCTGCAACTTTCATCTTAAACACTTGCTTTGCTATCTGCATCGTCAGATGTTCGTTTGCGGGTATGAAGTTTCTAAAACGAAGGTTTTTATAACTTGGTGCAGGCTTGATGATATAGCGTCCGTGTTCACCATATGGGGTAAGAACGATTTGACCGTTTTGCACCACGGCAGATAGCTTTTCTTGCACACCCGATACCGATATTTGATTGATACTCTCAGCAAGATCAACGCTGTCAGCATCGTAATCAAAACCCAAAACAGGACTTACCCGCTTGCCATCGAAAAGTTTTTTGAGGCAAGGAGGACTAAATGTATCGTATCCCGGTGTTAAGTTGCCGGGGCAAACTTCTATCTGTTTCATATCTTTTTCACGGTTATAGCTCCGATGGTATCGGTGTGGGCAGTTGCTAACAGCAAGCCGAACGCATCGTTCTCATCAATCTTCAGAGTTTGACACTGGATAGCTTTATTTGTTCCCTCTGAAAGCATATTGAAAAAAAACGAGAAAAGTGTTTTTGAGAAGAACTCTCTCTGACTTTTTGGAAACGAAAGACTTATGGATGTCTGTTTTTCATCAATCAAAAATGAATCATCATAACAGAAAATGTAATTTCCGCTATCGGTTTCGGTCAATAGACCTGCTAAAACGCCATTGTTAAATATTTGAGCACGTCTCATCTATTCATCTCCTTTATTTTCAATACCAATTCCAACCCAAGCACTTCCGCTATTTTAGTAAGCGTAATCAAAGATGGGTTAGCTTTGCCAACCTCAATACTCTTGATAATCCGCAAACTTAATCCTGAATAATCCGCCAAATCTTGCTGAGTTAAGCCTAGCAAGGTGCGACGCTCTTTGATGATTGAATAGAAATCCATAGTGCAATATTTTACCCCTTGACCACAAAGTTAATAGATTTTTGGTTCTAAACAAACAAAAAGTGCAATTTATTTCACTTGGGAGAAAAAAATTATTGTTGCATGGTAGTCTACAATATAAAAAAAGCCTCAGAAAATTCTGAGGCTTTTTTTTTACTTTTAGAGCTTGAAACTATTCAGCTACTGATGTAGCATCTGCTACTTGAATAGGAAGTACGGAAACATAAGATTTTCCACCTACTCTTTTTCTGAATGATATTGTTCCTTCGCATAGAGCGAATAGGGTGTGATCTTTACCCATACCAACGTTTTCACCTGCATTGTGTGCTGTACCTCTTTGACGTACTATAATATTGCCTGCTTTGGCAAATTGTCCTCCAAACAGTTTAACACCTAAACGCTTGCTTTCTGATTCCCGGCCGTTTTTGGTACTACCGGCACCTTTTTTGTGAGCCATTTCTAATAGATGTTTTTAAAATTAACCAATAATATCTTCGATTACTACTTGAGTTAAGAACTGGCGATGACCATTTTTAACTCTGTAACCTTTTCTTCTTCTCTTTTTGAAAACGATAACTTTGTCGTCTTTAAGATGGCGAAGAATTTTTACCTTTACTGAAGCGCCTTCTACAACAGGTGCGCCTACTTTAACCTGACCGTCATTTTCTACTAGCAGTACTTTATCGAAACTCAAAGATGATTCTACATCACCTTGAAGACGGTGTACATAGAGTTTTCGATTTTTCTCAGCTTTAAATTGCTGACCTGCGATTTCTACAATTGCGTACATTAATTTATTCTAAAATTAATACTTGTTATATGTTAATAGGCTGCAAAGATAATGAAAAATATTAACATACCAAATTAACGTGCAATTTTAACTACGTTTCGTTCAGAACGTAAGTTTTTTAGAAGCTGTTTTTAGATTTTTTCGTGGGCAAGTTTGGTTTGTGGAAAATTATGATTACCTTTGCGCCGTATTAATTATATTGAAAAATGAGCTATATTTCATCTGAAAAAAAGCAAGAGCTATTTAGCACTTACGGAAAGTCTAATACCGACACTGGATCTCCTGAGAGCCAGATTGCGTTATTTTCATACCGTATCAACCACCTTACTCAGCACCTTAAAGACAACAAACACGACTTTGGCACTCAACGTTCGTTATTGCGTCTAGTAGGAAAGAGAAGAAGACTCCTTAATTATTTAAAAGAGGTTGATATTGAAAGATACAGAGCAGCAGTTAAGGCTCAAAATCTACGAAAATAATTTCCCTAAGAAATTTGCGAGGCAGTTTTGGATATAATTTCCAAAACTGCTTTTTTATTTGATAGGTTTTATCTACTTTTGATAATTACTACTAACCTACTATCTTTATGAAAACATTTATCTCTATTTTGCCTTTCGCTGTTGTCGGAATGTCGGTGCAGGCTTTCTCTCAAGGGCAAACACCTAAGAGGGCGCAGACAGACCTGCCGAAACATCCCAACATTCTACATATTGTTTTAGACGACGTTGGATATGACGACCTTAGTTGTTACGGGGCTACCGACATTAAAACTCCTAACATGGATGCTCTCGCATCTACCGGAAT
>JAVVZN010000079.1:0-6584 GCA_036650555.1 Rikenellaceae bacterium | reverse complement strand
AGTTGCAGCCGCATAACTCTGAATAAATACTGTTATAAATGATATTATCAAGCAGAATAGTCCGGCTACAATGTATATCAATGGTGATAAGTCGATCTTGTAATGAAAATCAGAGAGCCATCTACTCATGAAATACCATATTATTGGAATCGAAATAACAAATGCGATCACCACGTAAGACAAGAATGTCCATATTAATCTTTTCAACACCTCGCTATTAGTGGAGCCGAACACCTTACGCACAGCCACCTCTGAGGCACGTTGTTGGATGAAATATGTGGACATGGCAAGTAAACCCAAAAGTGAGATCACAACAGCAATTATAGAAAATATTATCACAATTTTCGACATTCGTCGTTGTGATGTGAACGACTTTTCGATCTGTTGGTCAATATATTGACCATCAAAATCTAATCTAGTGATATTTTTATATATTTTTTCAATTTCGTTACGTGTTTTTATAGGATCACCCTTCACCTCGATTAAAATGCTCCAAGGATACAACATATCTTCTGTCTTTATGACTTTTAGTAATATCGGAGATAAAGATCGTGTTATGTTATACAAGTGAAAATCTTTTATCACTCCGGCAATAGGAATCTTATTACCTCCTAAAAGAAACGACAACGAATCTTCTGTTAGTTCTGTTTCACGAAGAGCTTGCTCGCTCAAATAATACTTTTCATCGTTGGCAATATTATTATCACGTAGAATTTTAAAACCCATCATATTAACGAATGTTGTATCGCCAATAAGTATTTGAAAACTAACAACATTATTAGGATATTTCGTTGTCCAGTTGTTCCCGCCATTAAAAGGAGTACCTTGACTAAGAGCCACACGACTAACGCCTTGCACCTTTCTTGCCTCATTAGCAAAAGTTGAGACATGCTCTTTCGAATCGAAACTTCCAGTTGATATACTAAGTATGTTGTTGGTGTTGTAGCCAAGTGGCGCATTTTGCATGTGATTAATCTGCCACACCATTGTAATGGAAGAGGCAATAAGCACAATAGTGATTATGTCTTGAAATATAATAAAAAACTTACTGAACACCATCTTGCTTTTAGCCTTAAAACTACCTCTCACCACCTCAATAGGCTTTGCGTTTGAGATAACAGACGCAGGTAGTAACCCTGCTATGATCCCCAACACAATCACCACTGCAAAGGCTATAAGCAGACCCAAAGGAGTGATGAAATCGTTCATATATATTTTTGTGTCCAATAGATCGGCTGCATAAGGTGCTGCAATATAAGCCATGCCGATTGCAAGAACAAACGACACAAAACTTATCAGTGTAGATTCCATTATCATCCTACCGAAGAGTTCTCCACGCGAAGAGCCTAAGAGCCTACGTGTTGCCATCTCTTTAGCACGGAAACCCGCTTGCGCCACAGTGAGATTCACATAGTTGATAATTGCAAACAACAATATCAATACTCCAATCGACATTAATATCATCACAAATTTCCAATCTCCACCTCCATATTTAGGAGAAAAATAGGCATCGGCAAATGGTAAGAACGACACTTCCTTCCACATATTATCACGGTAAGGCCAGAATATCTCTTTAAAATATGCAAGAATGGCAGGAGTCTTTGCATTAAGAGCAGCAATATTATCGGTTTTAATATAGATAAAGGTGCTGCCTGCATTATTAAATTGCTCGCTATCCATCGACGAGTTGAAATCGCCAACATTATCAATTCTGAAAACTATATCAGTAGAGGGGAATATAGAATGCTTTATATCTTCCATCACGCCACTTACCATCACAAAAAGAGAATCAGACACACATATAGATTGCCCAATAGGATCTTTGTCACCAAACACCTTACGCGCGAAACTCTCTGAGATCACAGCATCATTTTTGGCAGCTAAAACACTTTTACGATCTCCTTTTGATAATTTAAAAGAGAAGAAGTCGAAAAATGTGGTGTCGGCCATAATGAAATCGGCATTATATTTATTCTCACCTAACAACACTGGCATGTTTCTAAATGAAAGAGTAAGCGGACAAACATCGTCTACCTCAGGAAAACGATCTTTGATTTTCGCAGCTAAACGATATGCCGATCCACAATGATTTTCATTGGCTAGCAGATATAGTTTATCGTAATTTTTTTGTGTTTTATCTACTCGCAACTCTTGAATAGTGTAGATTGCAATTATAATAACAAACATAAACGACACAGATAAACCAAAGATGTCGATCGCTGTGTAGGCTTTATTCCTACCCAAAAAATTAAAAAATGATTTGAAGTCGAAGATATTTTTCATTTGTAATAAATATTTGTTACTATATATACGTAACAATATCTATTTTGCTGCAAAAAATTGCAACAATTTTATTCAGAAGCTGTTTCAATCACAAAAGGGGCAGCAGAGATGATCTCTCCATTAGTGGCATTTGCAATATATGTTCCGGGTTTAATGATAGATATGCTTAAACCACCGAGCGATACGTCAATAGGCTGATAAGCAGCAATATAACATCTGTTTCTAACAATTGCCACTTGTGCTTTTTTGTCGTTGCGAACTATGTTTATGGCGCTCAGATCAAAATTTTCCACCCTTTCTTTTGTCGATGCAGGCAGCATAAGGTAGAGATATGATGAAGGTTTATTAATTTTGTGTTCTATATAAAGTGAGAATATTTCACTCTCCAGTTTTTGAGGAGCATACATACCCATAATATCACACCACCTCCCCTCTCTTTTTTCGCTACGGCAAACACTACTATCAGCTTGCAAGATGATGTAGCCCATGTTATCATGGAAGAAACGACCACTGCCGCAATCATATATTTTACCACGGCTAAATCGTTGATCTATTGAGGTGATAATGCCAGATGTGCTATCTGATTCTATGCCACTACCCATGCAAAACACAAAATCATCGGTGAAGATCCAAGATTTATAACCTTTCAGACCATTACGATTCAACTCCATGGCAGTAATACCACAACTGCAATCGCTCACACCACCAACATTAAATGTGTGGTTCATTGCTTTTCTGCTGTTTGCAATAGGAATGACATCATCACTTTTATATGTTGTGATGCCTGGTATTCTACGCCAGTCCCAAAATGGAAATATATTGTGATAATCATCGCCACGAGAGTAGGTGTAGATTGCTCCATCAGTCATATAATATCCTTTTAGATTATCTTCGTTTATCTGTTCTGTGCCAATAACACGCATAGATGCCATCCTCAATGATGCCATCCAATTTTTGGTACGATGAATAGTAAGATCCGAATTACTAAAATGTTTATTACCAACAAATCTATTTTCACTTTCAGGCGAAATGAAATTACGATCTATAAAGTTTTTTATTGCCTCCTTCTCTTCAACCGAGCCACCTTTCATCAATGAATAAGAGGCTTGCATCAAACTCAATGATTTATGAATGTCGGCACTATGAAAAAGCTGTCTATTGAGTGCATTAACATCCCAATATCCTCTCCACACTATCCATTGGTATCCATTTAGCAGCAAGCCAACTAAGATGTTTTTTTGACTAGCATCGAAAGCCAACGAGCTACCAGAAAATAGTTCGCAGTAGAAACTCATGTTGCAGATAAACGAAAGACCATAGTTTCCAAACTGCTGTTGCGGTCCGTGTTGATGAAAACTCCAATCTGGTTTTATGCCTTCTGCTTTGCCGAGCACTATTTCGGAGCTAATGGTATCGCGAGCCTCTCGCATTAACTTAACATCATTTTGCAGCAATGCTCTAATCAACACGTTGCCAGCCAACCAAACTTTATTTTGCCCAGTCATTCCAAATTTAGAGCAAAGCATCACTTCGATTGCCGCCTTGTTTTGCGCACTCGTCATCTCTGTTTCAAAAAGCAAAAAAGCAGGACCTAATGTGCGCGGAATCCCAATCTCGTTGTACCACCAATTTTTACAAACAAGCTTATGATCAAACCAATAGTCCATAGCTTTGCCAATGGCAGCAACGATACTTGTTGTTTTCGCACCAGCACTACGCTCTGTATAATAATATTTTGTTAGTTTCAGTATTCGCTCGGCATGTATTTTAGGCTCCCAACCCGAACGTTTAGTGTCGGCATAATTAATATCTGCCCACGAACCATCACCACGCATCTGCGCAATTAATGCTTTGATCTCTCCACCTTCTATCGGGTAGAACTGTTGCAACTCAATGACATTTTGATCCGACACCTCTTTTTCAATAGGGACAGACGAGAGCAGATGCAAAAACGACTCTTTCTCTCTATCTACTCCTACGAGTGAGTTGATGTAATTAAGTTTTATTTGGGTAATCTCAGCCTTGGTTTGCGCTGAAACCAACGATAAATTAAAAATAAGTAGTATAAAAAATGATGTAAGTAGTTTCATTGTAGATTTATAATAATTGGTGTCTGGTTAGAAAGCTGTATTAATTGCTAAAATCCACTATTGTACTCCTGCGAATTTAGCAGCTTTTTTATCTTTTCCAACAGCTTTATTCAACAATTGGCGTTGATCTTTCACAGCATCTTTTGTGAATTTAGGAAGGTTGTAGGAACAAAACTGTGAATCATAAAAATCGCCTCGCTCTTGTGGCAAAACAAACGGTCTAGAGAAGATGGCAGTGGTGGTATCGAAATGGCAGATATAAGGACGCGTGTAGAGTCCATCGTCACGACGAGAACTAAACACCATCCAGTTACCATTACTGCTAAAACTGTGGTAGCTCTCAGCCTTTGAGCTATTTACCTCACAGATAGGTCGGGTTTTTAGAGTTGTTAAATCGAGCAACCATAGATCACTCTCTTCATGCCATATCGAAAAATTTCCATAATCAGATAAGGTGTAAACCAAATAGTTTCCGCCAGGTGCCACACGTGGAAAAGAGATGCTTTTATGATCCGACACACGATCTACCAACACTTTAAAATTAGAAATAGTTCTATTCTCTAGATCAAAATCTACTGAGCATAAGGCATAAAAAATAGAATCCATATTTGCATTATTCTCCACAGCAGCGGCACGTGTGAAATAGAGAGTTTTACCATCGTTACTCCACTCTGGGAAACTCTCCATGAAGTGTGATCCAAATATAAGTGAGTCGGTAAAAATTTCATTGCGTTGCAAATCATAAACCACAATGTCGCTAGAGGCATCGCTCACCTCGATAGGCTTATTGCCTGTGACATGAAAATATTGATTGATCTCATTCACAGAGAAGGCTATATAGCGCTCCGATGGGTTCCATGATGGGTAGATCCCCTCGCTCATGATCTCTGGCGTTTTGAATGTATGTTTTGAAACCTCGCCATCTTTTTTAATTAGCGTTCCGCCTATATCGCCTCTCAGATGCAACATTAATGTTTGTGAGGAGTAGTTTGCATAGGAATGGCAGTTCATACATCCACCCTCGGTTGCACTATTTGTAAGTATAGGTTCTTCGCTGTATGAAGTTAGGTTACGCTGATATATCCCCATTTTATCCCATAACTCATAGCCTGGAGCAATCAACCGATAACTCAAATAATCATCAATAGTTTCTTTAGCAAAAGCAGCAGTTAAAGGTTCAAATTTCGACCATTTACCATCTGTTTTAGTGTAGATCACAACATTAAATTCGCCACCATTTTCACTAAGTTTCAACCATTTACGATGAGGTATAGCAATATTTTCATCACTACTCTCAATCGAAAACAACATATCTGAACCTTTTGTAAATTCAACAAAATAATCTTCCGCCTTATTCTCTATCTTAAAATTAAGTGGAGATATATTTGGAGGCAAAACAACACTATCTAACATAGGATAAATTGATGGTTTCAATGCAACTATGGTGACATTTGTAGGCACACTCCCACACGAATAGATAGTAATCGACAGAATAAAAATTAATATATATTTCATTTTTCAAATATTTTTGATCCGTTAGGACTAATGAAATTTAGATAAAAGTAATATGTGTCGGCAAACTGAACCATTTGAGATGGATCGCCTTTCGACCTCTTATAGGCATTTACGTAGGCTGTATATTGCTGCTCTGATCTCTCTGAAACGCTCATTTTCCCACTAAATCGCTGCCGCAAAAGCAGCAATGCTTGCTCATACAACAGAGGTAGACCCGCTGGATAAAACTCACTAGCCATTGGAAGGTATCTTCCAAATGCCACCACCCTATTGTCAAGCAGCAGTGAGGTTAGCAAACAATCAACTCTATCTTTTGTTATCTCTCCATCTTCTATTAGATATGCCATGTCGGCGCCAATATTATTTATATTGACAAAATATGCTTTTCTCTGAGGCGAGCAACTATTTTTGTTCTTTTCAATACTTCCACTAATCTCATCGTAATAGTGACTATAAAAAAGCGTTCGAGAGAGCCTAGAGTTAAATTTCTGAGCAATATCACTACGCCCCATAATAAGATTGTAGGCAACCAACTTTTTAAGTGTTGTCACCGACAATCCCATCTCAGTCATTGACTCCCATGCTAAACGATGTGCCTCATTGTAAAGCCCCAAAGAGGCATAGATGTAGTCGGAATATTGACTATCACGATTTTTAACATTTCGTCCCATAAACAAACCATATTTTCCAAAAGAT
>JAVVZN010000078.1:0-6671 GCA_036650555.1 Rikenellaceae bacterium | reverse complement strand
ATGTGAAGAGATTATAGCATCGTATCATGTTGATAAAGACGCCGATGTGCCTATCGTATTGACATCAAAACTTGATAGTTGTATAGTCTCAACCGACAAGGAGCGCTTGCTACAAGTGTTGCATAATTTAGTAAGTAATGCCATAAAATTCACCAACGAAGGGTTTATTCATATTGGTTATCAGCTTAAAAATGATTGTATAGAGTTTTATGTCAAAGATACTGGAATTGGTATCTCAAAAAAAGATCAACAAGATATTTTCGATAGATTTATTAAAATTAATAATTTCATACATGGCACAGGTCTTGGATTGCCAATATGTAAAAGTATTGTAGAAAAGATGGGTGGAGTTTTGTGGGTTGAATCTGAATTGGGTGAAGGATCATGTTTCAGATTTACCATCCCAAACCGCATTAATGATAGCAATACATCAATCACAAATAAAGATATTAATGCTTCAGACAATATTATAACTAATCCCATTACTACAATGACAATAGATGGTGCAAATTATGGAAATCCCGTTGTATTGGTTGCAGAAGATGCAGATAGCAACTATCTTTTAGTGTCTGCAATTCTTAGACGGCAATATACTATCGTGCGTGCACGAAACGGTGTAGAAGCTATTGAGTTGTTCAAAAAATGCAACCCAGACTTAATCCTGATGGATATAAAAATGCCTTTAATGGATGGTTTAGAGGCTGTTAAGCATATAAAAGAGATAAACTCCGACGTTCCAATTGTTGTTTTAACCGCTTTTGCCTACGACAACGACAAACAACTAGCTCTTGAGGCTGGATGCAATGATTATGTAACCAAACCTATCGACTCTAAAAAGTTGTTGGAGTTAGTGCAAAAATACACGCAAAAGTTGTAGTTTGTGATTGCTACATCAACCTTGCTTTAGGTTTTTCATATACTGCTTTTGTTGGTTTGGGTTGAGGGGCACCTGGAACAAGCGGACTGTATCTAAGAACATATTGCATACGTGCAATTTGATCTGGAGTAAATGTTGTGAAAAAACAATAGTCGTAGTCCATGTAGTTGTTGGCTTCATATCGTATTGATTTCAAACAATCATTACGATAATATGAGCCTCTTATCATGGTTTGTTCATATTCTTTTCGTATGTATGTGTTTGTGTCATCGCAATAATCATTTGCCACGTCGCAATTATTCTCATTTTTTGTTTCAAAAACATGTAACAAACCTAGATAATGACCTATTTCATGTGTCAGTGATTGTGAGAATACGGTGAGGTTCTTTATGAATTTATTCGACATATATATTCCGTGAGCGTAGGTTGGTGTGTTGTATAAATAGGTGTCGCCTTTGTGTAATCCGCCAAGTGGGTGGCTGTCTGTGCAATATGCTAAGTATGATTGTCCAACAATGTTGTCTTTAGGTATTGCGAAAATCCATATATTTATATATTTTGATAGATCCCACATCTCACTGATCGACTCTTTTCTGTAATTTGCAAAGAAATCTGGGTCGTATTCAGCTTTATCTGATTTTATTTTGTCTATTCCGGGTTCTTTCATCATAACGCCGTTGTTGTCGTATTGTGCTAAAGTGAGTTCTATTTTTGTGTCTATTCCTTTGGCTCCGTCAGTTGTATTGCGTAGCATGCCATTACATCTATCCACAATATTCATTATAGTTGATGTTGAGATATATTGCGATGGATTTGATGAGTTTTCGTATATGATATGAAAAACAATAGGAAGTTTCTTTACTGCTACCTCGCCTTGATGTTCAACTGCCAATGTTCTAAACGATATTGTTTGACCATAGGTCACATCAGTGCCTATTAATGCGTAAGGTTTGGCAAAATATTGAGTGGAAGGCTCTAATGATGAAACAGTGCAACCAATGTTTATTGGCTCAGACGATGCTATTTTTGCTCCTGTCACCTCAATTTTTTGTGGTGCATTTGAGTAGTTAATATCTTTGTTTTTACCAATGCAGAAACCTGCTGAGGTGAGAGATTGCATGTTGTTTTTAATGTTGCAGCTTAGTTGTGCGCTTGCATCTGTTATCTCGGTGATAGCAACACCGCTAAAATCTATATTTATGCTGCTTTCTTTCACAGCTGTTTTAGTGTCGCATGAATATATTAATATGGTGCAAATTAATGCAAGAAACTTACATGTTTTCATAGTTGTTTTATTTGAGAGTCATAAACAATATCGTGGCTAGGAAGTTGATCGTCATCTTTTAGTTGCTCTAATACTTCTGTTAAGGCAGATTTTATATTTAATAGCTTTTCGGTCATAATACTATTTCGTTTTAGCTCGCTACCCGAAATTGCCACCTCTTTCACCGCACTGCCAACTCTTAGTCCTTTAACCTTTATTAGATTGTAGATTATTTTCAATGTTTCAATGTCGCTTTCAGTAAACAATCTATTGCCTTTTCTGTTTCGATGAGGTCTTAATGTTGGAAATTGATTTTCCCAACTACGTAGCTGTGATTGATTAATATCAAACATCTCAGCTACTTCACTCATGGTGTAGAAAATTTTTTTTGTATTACTTTCGTTTTTCACTCTAAAAAGGTTAATTTTGTTCCAAAGATATAAAATAAATGGCAAATTATCAAACGTTAAGCGGATATGTAATTTCTGGTAAACAGCTCGGACGTAAGTTAGGCTTTCCAACGGCAAATGTGCATGTCTATGATATTGGTTCGGTGCAAATAGGTGTTTGGTTTGTTAGAATTGGAATTGATGGAGTAAGTTATTATGGAGTTGCAAACATTGGCTTTCGTCCAACCGTTACCAAAGATCGTAACCCATTGCTTGAGGTCTTTATTTTTGATTTCTCGAAAGATATTTATGGAGAGGTTATAGTCGTTGAGTTTCTGAAATATATACGTGAAGAGCAGAAGTTTGAATCGGTTGAACAACTGAAAAAATCGGTTGAATCAGATATTGATTTTGCTCGTAATGAACTTAAACATAATAATGAATATGAAAGTAGGTGATATTGTTGATTTGATTGAGAGTTTTGCATCGCCATTACTGGCTGAAAGCTACGACAACACCGGATTGCTTATTGGAGATCGAGAGGCTGAGACGAGCAAGCTCCTTGTGTGCGTAGATGTGACAGAAGAGATAGTGGAGGAGGCTAAACGCGTTGGTGCCGACATGATTTTGTCGCATCATCCTTTGATATTTTCAGGTTTAAAATCACTTACTGGCGCCTCATACATTGAGCGTTGTGTGGTAGAGATCATAAGAAGCGGCATGGCACTATACTGCTCTCACACATCCATAGATGCTGCATATGGCGGAGTTAGTCACATGGCAGCCTCTATGCTATCTTTAATCAACGTTAAAGTTTTAGAACCAACGCATGTTGATGGTGAGGGTTTCGGAGTTATAGGAGAAATTGCAACAAAGGAGAGATTTAGTGATTTCCTCCCAAAACTTAAAACTATTTTTGATGCACCGATCATTCGTCACACAGCTCCGCACAAAGAGTTGGTTAAAACGATAGCATTTTGCGGTGGGTCGGGTAGCTCGTTGATTAGTAGAGCTATCAGTTTGGGTGCTGATCTTTATATCTCAGCCGATTTCAAATATCACGATTTTTTTATGGCAGAAAAACGTATTACAATCGCGGACATTGGTCATTTTGAGAGCGAAAAGATGGTAATTGAAATATTTTGTAATATAATTTCAAAAAAATATCCTACCTTTGTAATTTATAAGACAAAAATAAACAGTAATCCTATAATATACTTATAGCAGAGAATATGGCTACATCACAAAAATCACAATTAGATTCATCTGAATACACAGTAGAAGAGAGAATCGAAGCTCTCTACAATCTTCAAAAAGTTGAGTCGCAAATTGATGCGATCAATCATATAAAAGGCGAACTACCTTTTGAAGTACAAGACTTAGAAGATGAGGTTGAAGGCTTAGAGCAGCGTGTTAAACGCAATGTTGCAGAGATAGACGAGATGGTTAAAACTTCTAAATCTAAAAAAGAAGATATTGAGAACTCAAAAACTTTGATCGCACGTTACGAAGAGCAGCAAAATTCTGTTCATAACAATCGTGAATATGAGGCTTTATCGAAAGAGGTGGAGTTTCAAAAGCTCGAAATAGAGTTGAGTGAAAAGCATATAAAAGAGTTTTCTGCCCAAAACAAATTGAATAAAAAAGAGCTTGAAGACACCAAAGCCTTACTTAATGAGCGTAAAGCCGATTTAGTTCATAAGCGTGAGGAGTTGGCAGTTATTGAGAGCGAAAATGAAAATGAGCTATTAGAGTTGCGTGCCACAGCCGATAGGTTTGCTGCTATCGTAGATGATCGTACACTCTCAGCCTACAAAAAGATACGTGCCAGCATGCGCAATGGTATTGCAGTTGCCATGGTAAAACGTGATGCTTGCAGTGGATGTTTCAATCGTATTCCACCACAACGTCAGTTAGATATTCGTATGAGTAAGAAAATTATCGTGTGTGAATATTGCGGACGTATTTTAGTTTCAGATCTTCTTGAAAGCGATACGTTAATTCCAGAATAGAGTATATCTATTATTATCTGGTTAAAAATAATGCCTTACCTTAAGGCAAACCATATGAGCTGCCGAAAGCAGCTTCCGAAAACCCTCTTAGAGGGTTTTCGTTTTTTGAAATGATGAAAGTGCAAATTTTATTCCTCCGAGCACTACTATGCCTGGCATAGGGTAGTCGTAGTTTATTTGATAATTTTCATTGGTGATATTATCGCAATTTACAAATAACTCCATCCATTTTAGAACTTTGTAACTGACTGAGGCATCTAGTAATGCGTAGTTTTCATGCTGAATAGTTGGGGCTATCTGGGTGTACAAGCCATTGATTGTTTGCAGTTGTGCGTTTATTGTGAATTTTGAGATGTTGTAGGTGGCTGAAAACATGAATTTATGAGTAGGAGTTGCTATTATTGGCTCTTTCATTGAGAGATAGCTGTAATTTGTGTTGAGCGATAGACTCTTGGTTAAACTACACCATAGCGAAACCTCTACGCCTGCATTATTAAACGATCCTGTGTTTACAAACGATGGTTTTCCTCCTATGATAAGCGTTTTTATCATGTTGCTGCCCGATGCAATATAACCTGTTATCTCGCCTCTAAGTTTGCCTTTTAATAGGGTCTGACTGTATGATAGATCGTAGGTGACTAGCTGCTCTGCTCTCAGATCTTCGCTTTTAGGAGGTAGTATATACATCTCATTTATTGTTGGGTTGCGAAACCCTTGCGCCACTGATGCTTTTATTACGGCGTGTTCAAATGGACGATATGCCACTCCGCCTTGTGGAACCCATCTGTTGCCAAATGTTGAGTTGTGATCGTAGCGCACACCAGCATTAAGTGTTAATTTGTCGTTAAACAAATTTTGTTGCGTGGTGAGGTAACCTGCTAGCTCGTTGATATATTTTGTAGGATATTTTATTTTCTCATTAACAAAATTATTAGCCTCACCTCCATAACGTTTCACATCTATGCCAGAGGTTGTAATATTGCCTTTAAATGGCACAAATGATTGGTAGATTTGTGCTCCAAAGTTGTAATCTTTTGAATCCCATCCATAATATAGTTTGTGTCTTCCAAAGTTTGCGAATAGATTTATCGCGCCATTGCTGCTACCGTGAGTGTTGGTGAGAGTTAGTGAGGTCATGCCGCGCAATATATCAACCCATCGTGAGTTGTCGGTGGCAGGATCAGACAAGGTGCCTGGGTCGGTGGTGTAGTATTTGGCAATAGAGGCATCGGCAGTTAAAGCAAATTTAGATGATATACGTTGTCCTAGTTTGATGTAGCCGTTTGTAATTTTAAATTTAGAGAAGGGGCGATGACCATCGGTGCGATCATGATTTACAGATATATAACTATTAAATCCATTTTTACGATAGCCACTTCCAACCATATATTTCTGTGTGTTGTAGCTGCCGTATTCTAGTATGGCTCTTGCCGACACTCCTTCTGTTAGCTGTTTCTTTGTGATCAGATTTATCACTCCGCCCATAGCATTTGAGCCATAGAGTGTGGATGCCGATCCGCGTATGACCTCAACTCTTTCAATGTCAGATGCCACATAAGCGTCGGGTAGGTGATGGCCTGTGATGCCCATATATTGAGGTTTGCCATCAATTGTTATGAGCACTGCTGTTGTTGGCGATCCCCCAACGCCTCTTAGCGATATGCCTCCTGCCGAACCTTTGTAAAGACCAAAACCTGTGACGCCGCGTTCTGTGACGAAAAGACCTGGAATGTTTGCCGACAGCAGAGGGAGAATTGCCGACTCACCACTGCGTTGAATCTCTTCTGAAGATATTACCGATATTGAATAAGGGATATTGTCGCGTGAAACAGCGCTTTTCATCCCTGTCACAACCACCTCGCCAACATGAATTGTGTCTTGCATTTGTGAAACCTGCATGGCAGATATGTGAGATGCTAATAAAAATCCAAAAGTAATAAGTAATAATCTACGCATAGAAATATAAATATAAATAATAATTTAGCAAAGTTATTATTTAATGTGGATACTTTAGAATCTGTTTTAATTTATTAATTTTGTTCTTTTCGGCTCTTTTTGCCCCAATTTTCGCTCTGTAAATCCTCATTTAGCTCGCTAAAATCGGAGTTACAGAACAAAAACTAGGACAA
>JAVVZN010000077.1:0-6688 GCA_036650555.1 Rikenellaceae bacterium | reverse complement strand
AAAACTAGGACAAAAATAGCTCTAAAATAACTTCGATAACAATTTAGAACAGCTTCTAAAGAAGCTCCTTGGATTTGCATTAAGGTAAGACATAATCCTTAACCATACAACAATAATTATTAACATAAAATGATTGGTAAAATTGTTATTACAGGAATTTCAGGTGTTCTATCTCGTGCACTAATTTCGTATATTTCAAAAAACTATCCTGATACTGAGCTAGTTGGAATTGCACGAAATAGATGTGATGTAAATAATGAAAACATACATTTAGTGTCACAACACCTTTGTGATATATCAAAATGTGCAATAAATAGTGGCGATAATTCATTCGATAATTTGTGTGAGGCGATAAAAAACGCCGATATTCTAATTCATACAGCAGCGATAAAAAGAGTGTCGGATTGTGAGGAGTTGCCGATGGATGCTATCAAAACAAATATTTTAGGAACGCAAAACATAATTGATGCCGCAGTAAAAAGTGGAGTGAAACAGATAGTGAATATATCGTCTGATATGTCGGTAGAGCCGATAGGGGTGTATGGAGCAACAAAATTGTTGCAGTCAAAGCTCATCACCGATGCTTTTAAAACATATTCCATTAAGACATGTAACATTCGTTTTGGAAATATTTTCACTCGTGCAGGTGGCACAATTCTTCATTTCTTCGATTTGAAATACAATGAGTCGGGTGTCGTTCCAGTTACTCATCCAGAAATGTCACGTTTTGGTGAGGTAGATTCACGCGTTGCAGAGTTGGTGTTTTGTTTGGCGGAGAAATCCTTGGGTGGTGAAACATTTATCCCTAAGTTTAAAAGCTACGATATTATGACTGCGGTGGCTGCTGTGTCGCCAAAAGCCCAGGTTGAAATAGTTGGCATGCGTCAAGGTGAAAAGCTAGCGGAGATAATGATAAGTAAAAATGAGTCGGAGTCGGTGGTTGAAACTAGTAGCTATTATTGCGTAGTTCCATCGTTCTGTTCAAGTGAGAAATATAAATTACACCATAAAGCTAGTAGCGTGGTGGCAGGATTTTCTCTCACCTCAGAGAATAACCCAAACCGATATACTACCAGTGAATTGCGTGAAGTGATGCAGGAAATAGGTGTTGTTAGCTCCGAAAAAATCTAAATCGTAGTTCAAATAATACAAATATAATTATCCCAACAATATCACCACAAAAATTTGCAAAAATATCTGTAACGTCAAAAGATCTTCCTGTGTAGGGTTGAATTACCTCTATCAAAATTCCAAATAGTAGAGTAACAAAGAGAGCCCATACACAATTCCAATATTTTATGGCATTTGATTTTATGCAAATGTTCGCGCATATCAATATGCTCATTCCAAAATAGAAACAAAAATGCACTATTTTATCGAAATATTCAGGTAGCTGAGTGTCATTTGGCATAGACAGTGATATGAACGATAGGGTGGCAACCGTAACCATATATGCAACAAGGATTAGCGGCATTAGCTTTAATATATACATCTTAAATCTCATATCGTTTTAAAATAAAAATTGCTGTTAATTGCTTGTTGTTTTGCTGTTTTCACCTTTATGTAATGATAAATTATGATCTTATTGCTAAAAAGATAAAAATAATAGCACATCTACACATATTTCATATTATTTTTTATATCTTTGGTGCATCGTCATAATCTTAAAACGACAAAGGTAACAATAAATTTAGGTTTCAGCCATTGGCTATTGTTCCTTTTATCGTGATAATAATGTGTCATTACAAATAAAACTTACTAATTACCTAACATTATAATATATGGAAACAAAAGAGTTATTATGTCCCGATTATATTTTTGAAACGAGTTGGGAGGTTTGCAATAAAGTTGGAGGTATCCACACCGTGGTAAGTACAAAAGCGCAAACACTCACCAAAAAATTTCAGAGTCATTATATTGTCATTGGTCCTGATTTTAACAGTGTCGCTGCAAACATAGAGTTTGATGAAGATGTTAATCTATTGAAATTATGGAAAACAGCTGCCTATAATGAAGGTCTAAGAATACGGATCGGACGTTGGAAAGTCAAAGGAAATCCAATCGCGGTGCTTGTTGATTTTTCATCTTTTGTTCCTAAAAAAGATTCAGTTTTAAAAGCACTTTGGGAGAGTTTCAAAGTGGACTCTATCAGTGGTCAGTGGGATTATATAGAGCCGGTACTCTTTGGGTATGCTGCTGCAAAAGCTATCGAGTGCTATGTATCAACTTTTTGTAGCGTAAACAGCAAGGTCGTTGCGCATTTCCATGAGTGGATGACTGCCAGCGGTGGTCTATACCTAAATAAAGAGGTGCCTTCTATCGCCACTGTATTCACAACTCATGCCACTGTCAGTGGCAGATGTATAGCAGGTAACGGATTAAATCTATACGGTGATCTAGAAAAATTTAATTCCGATGATATTGCAAATCGCTTTAATGTGCAATCAAAACATTCGATAGAGAAGGCAGCAGCTCAATCTTACGACTGTTTCACAACTGTGAGCGAGATCACAGCTAATGAGTGTAAATATCTTCTATCTGCTGAACCCGATGTGATTACTCCAAATGGTTTCGATGATAGTTTTGTTTTCACGCCTAAAGTGTGTGAGAAAAAGCGTTTGATGTCGCGTGAGGTAATGATAAAAGTGGCAGAAGTGGCAGTAGGCAAAAAATTCAAGTCCGATCCTATAATTATAGCTACTAGTGGCCGTTACGAATTTAGAAACAAAGGTCTTGATGAGTTTATAGATTCTCTTGGCAAATTAAATAATTGCGACTCTCTCAAAGAGGAGATATTAGCATACATCTTAGTTCCGGGATGGAATCATGGACCTCGCAAAGATCTACAAACATATCTATCCACTGGAGAATTTGTGGCTGAGCCTTATGTTATCAGTAATGTCACTCACTATATGGGTGATCGCGATAACGATGCCATTATTAATAAATTGAAAGCCAATAATCTAATAGGTAACAAAGATGGAAAAGTGACAGTGATGTTCGTTCCCACCTACCTAAATGGACAAGATGGCATTTTCAATATGCACTACTACGAAATGTTGCCAGGTTTCGATGTCACTCTGTTTCCATCATACTATGAGCCATGGGGCTACACCCCTTTAGAGAGTATCGCATTTGGTGTGCCAAGTGTCACCACGTCGCTTTCTGGCTTTGGAAAATGGATTGATATTCATTCCGAAGGGCACAAAGGAGTTGAGGTTATAGAGCGCAACGATTCAAACGATAACGATATAAAAAATGAGATTGCAGAAGTGTTGATCTCCTTTAGTAAGCTAACTAGTGCCGAAAGATTGGAACTGAGAGCTGATGCGCAATCGTTATCACATACAGCTCTTTGGAGCCACCTTATTGACAACTACTATATTGCCTACGATGTAGCAATACAAAAGTTAAAAACAAGAACGGAAAAATTATTTTTGAACGGAGGTGAAAACCACGAGCAAATAAACTATATAAAACATCAGTTAATGAAAAATACACCAACTTGGGCACGTATCATTATCGAAAGAACGGTACCAGATAAACTAAAGAAACTTGAAGATTTGTCACGCAACCTTTGGTGGTCTTGGAATTCAGAAGCACGATCATTATTCGAATCTATTGATAGGGAGTTATGGAAAGATTTACAACGTAATCCTATTGCTCTTATTGATAATCTTACCTCAGACAGATTAAAAGAACTTACAGAAGATGAAGAGTTTATTAGTAGATTAGACAGCGTCTACAAAAAGTTCTCTGACTATATGAAATTAAAAGAGAATCGTAAAGGCAATAAAATTGCATATTTCAGCATGGAATATGGGTTGCATAGTTCTCTTAAAATTTATTCGGGAGGTTTAGGCATTCTTGCTGGTGACTACCTAAAAGAGGCGTCTGATCAGAATGTTCCTTTGGTTGCAGTTGGGCTTCTATATCGGTATGGCTATTTCACCCAGAAAATATCGTCGAATGGCGAGCAAGAGGCTAGCTACGAAGCACAAAACTTCTATAAACTTCCAATAGCTCCAGTGCGCGATGCCGATGGACATTGGCTTTCAATTGTTCTCCGTTACCCAGGTCGTGAAGTAGTGGCTAGGGTATGGAAGTGTGAAGTTGGGCGAACCGACCTCTATCTTCTCGACACAGACCATGACTTAAACCAAAATGAAGATCGTTCGATCACTCATCACCTCTATGGTGGCGATTGGGAAAATCGTTTGAAACAAGAGATCATGCTTGGCATGGGTGGCATGAAGTTGATCGAGGCTTTGGATGTTAAAGCAGATGTGTTCCATTGCAATGAAGGTCATGCAGCATTCATAGGCATATCTCGTATTGAAATCATCATCAATCGCTACGGCTTATCGTTTAGTGAGGCAATGGAGATCGTTCGTTCGTCGTCGCTCTTCACCACACACACGCCAGTTCCAGCCGGACACGATGCCTTCCCTGAAGAGATGATGCGTCAATATTTGTCGGGTGTGCCGGAAACATTAAAAATTACATGGGAACAATTCATAAATCTCGGAAAAACAAATCCTAACGATCCAAATGAGCGTTTCTCAATGAGTTTCTTAGCTTGTAATCTTTCGCAAGAGGTCAATGGCGTAAGTTGGTTGCATGGAGAGGTGAGTAAAGATATACTCGGAGGAATGTGGCCTGGTTATTTCAAAGAGGAGTTACATATAGGTTACGTCACCAATGGTGTACACTTTCCAACATGGGGTGCATCATCTCTACGTAAAATCTACAATAAAGCATTCGGTGAAAATTTTGTGAATTGCTCATACGATAAATCTGTTTGGCAAAACATCTATAAAGTGTCGGATGAAGAGCTTTGGAATGTTCGTCTACACCTCAAAACCAAACTTGTGAACCATATCCTAGAACGAGTGAAAGATCCTGAACGTCACAGACTTGGGTCACCACAAGAGATAGTGAAGATCAGCGAACGTCTGAAACCCGATGTTCTTACTATTGGTTTCGCTCGTCGTTTTGCAACGTACAAACGTGCTCATCTTCTATTTACCGATATAAATCGCTTAGATAAGATAGTTAATAATCCATTGCGTCCTGTTCAATTTGTCTTTGCAGGCAAGGCGCATCCAAATGATAAGCCAGGGCAAGACCTTATAAAACGTATTGTTGAAGTGTCGTCATTGCCGCAGTTTGTTGGTAAGATAATTTTCCTTCAAAACTACGATATGGAGCTTGCACGTAGAATGGTGCAAGGTGTCGATGTTTGGATGAACACCCCAACACGTCCGTTAGAGGCATCTGGCACATCGGGCGAGAAAGCGGTTATGAATGGTGTGTTGCACTTTAGTGTTCTTGATGGTTGGTGGGTTGAAGGGTATAAAAAAGATGCAGGCTGGTGTCTGCCTCAAGAGCGTACCTACACCGATCAATATTACCAAGACCTACTCGATGCCGAAATCATCTACACTCTTTTAGAGGAAGAGATTTCCTCGGCATATTATGATAGAGGAAAAGATGGAATATCGCATCGTTGGTTGTCGTTCATCAAAAAATCTATTGCTGATGTGGCATCTAATTTCACCACAAAACGTATGATTGAGGATTACACTGAGCGTTACTACAATCGTTTGGCTGATCGTCATCATGAAGTTGTTGCAGATAATTTCCGTATTGCGCGTGAGCTTGCTGCTTGGAAACGTCATGTGAGTAGCTTGTGGGATGATAGCATATCAATTGTGAGCACACACACCTATGATATTGCCACCGACAAGATCATTGCAGGTGCAGAATACAACACAGAAGTCATCATCGACCTTGGTAGATTGTCTACCGACGACATTGGAGTTGAACTCGTGATTGCAAAACAAGTTACAGAAGGACAACCGGTGAAATTAGGAAACGTAATTGAATTGACCTTAAAAAAAGTGGAAGGCAAATTTGCATATTACAGTACCAACATGTCGCCAAAACTAGCACGGTCCGATGATTTTGCTATACGTGTAATTTCTAAAAAAAAAAATTTAAAACAACGGATTGAATTTGCGCTTGTTAAATGGCGTTAGACTTGATGTAGTTTAGAAATTGTTTTCTATAAACTTTTATTGTTGTCATATAAAAATCTCAAATGTAGTATGTAATCGTGTGATTAACATTTGTTTATAACATGTTTATATGCTATGGGGCTTGGAGGTTTTTATCTAAGACATGGGTAGTAACTTAATACTTTTTCGAGAAAAAAGTACGTACTTTAATGCTTCAACTCCCGAAAACACTCTAAGAGTGTTTTCGGGAGTTGCCGTGGCAGTTCCTTGGGTTTGCCTTGATGTAAGGCATAATTTTTAACTGGACAACAATGAAAAATTATTTAACTTATTTTTTTGTTACGCTATGTTTTAGCGGTTTTTGTCAGCAAGTAGATTCAATATTACCTATCGAAAAAGCAATAAAGCGACACTACAATATTACTAAAATTGATTCTATATCGTCACCAGTGATTGATGGTAAATTAGACGATAAGCTTTGGCGAGAGTGTGGCGATTGGTCGGATAAGTTTGTGCAGGTCATGCCTTATGAAAGGATGCCTACACCGCTTGAAACGCGAATGAAGATATTTTACGATAATAAAAATTTATATGTAGGTGTTTGGTGTTACGATAACGAACCCGATAAAATAAATCGTTTTATCGGAAATCGTGACGACAACTCACTA
>JAVVZN010000076.1:0-6700 GCA_036650555.1 Rikenellaceae bacterium | reverse complement strand
TTGAAATATTTGTTGTATCGAGCTGTGAAATTCTCTAATTCGCGTTTGCTCCATTGAACAGCTTTTATTGCGTTTACGCCTGTGTATTTTAAATGACGCAAAACCTCTATTGGTGAATCAAAATTTAACACGGTTATGTAGGTTTCTATTATGTCTATGGTGTAGCCTGAAGTAGTTAGCCATTGTTGAAGTTGTAGGCTGCTAGGGTATGTCAAGCCTTCGGTTTGGGTGGCTTTGGCTATCTCGTTGAAATTTTTTGTTGAGAATGTGGATATTGCTAGTTTTGAACCGCTCTTCTGGTTTAGGTTGTTTAGAAATAGCTCGATGTTGTCGAACCATTGGATTGTTGATGCAGAGGTGATTAAATCAATCTGCTCTGAAAAGTGCATGTTTTCGGCATCGCCAAACATGTACTGGGCTGTGGCACCTGTTTCTATGCGGATTTTTTCGAGGTAGGTGTGTGCTTTGGGGGTTAGATCATTTAGATACCATAAACATGTTGGAAATGCTGTGAGTAGATGTTTGGTTAGAAAACCTGTGCCTGCTCCTATCTCTAAAGCTGTTTTGGGGGCAATATGACACTCTTTTATGTGCGATGACAGACGTACGCATATCTCCTCTTGTACCTTTGCGTGGTTGTTGTAGGTGGCAAAATGCGTGGCAAAACGATGCTCTATTAATTTCTTATCTATCAAAATTTATCAACTCTGTTAATTTCTCCCTACATTCAAGGGTGAATGGGTAGTGAGGTATGTTTAGTATGATTGGCGCAAAGTTACTCTTTTTATCCCAATAGTTAAGCATGTTTTTTTGCGGAAATATTTTGTCGCGACTGCCTATGATTGCGTAATCCCAATTTTTAACTATTGTATTTTGTACTTTTACCTCTTTTCCAATCTGCCTTAACTCTTCAATTTGAGATTGAAATGATCTGTCTGATTTGATGAAATCGGTGATTTGGTCTAGGCACATCCTTTCGTTAAATTTGTCAATGCCGCTTTTTTCTATTGAAGAGAGTGTCAGATCAAATATTTTTATTGGTATCCCTTCTGTATCGTCAATTGGATTTGGAGTGCCGTTTATTGCTATTTTCAATGAGTTTTGTGGTAGTAAGTGCCATACGGTTTGCGCTGCCCATACTCCGAATGACCATGCTATGATGGTTGTTCTTTTATAATGGCTGCAATCTATTATTTGATAATTCAGATCACAGTAGTCGTAGACAACAACCATGTCGTGACCTGCAAAATTCAAATTGGTAAATTGATTAGGATGCGACGACCAACCTGCAAAAAAGATTATTAAATTGTCGTTGCCGTCGATTTTCAGCGCTTGTTGGTTCATGTTTGTATAGATTAAGAAGCTGTTTTAATTTGTTTTCAAAATTTTATTACTGCTATTTTTGAGCTATTTTTTCGATGATTGCCGAGATAGTAGTGGACTACAAGCTCAAAAATCATTAAAAAAAGAGTGCAAAAAGAGTGGTAGTAAAATGCTGGTAACAAATTAAAACAGCTTCTAAATTGGTCTATTGCAGACCAATTTATATTATTATCCAATTAAAATTATACCTTACATCAATGCGAAACCTTAGGAGCTGCGGTGCAGCTCCCGAAAACCCTCTAAGAGGATTTTCGTTTTTTGAAGCACTGCAAGTGCGTACTTTTTTCTCAAAAAAGTATTAATCAATTATTGATGTATTAGATAAAAATTTCCAAGCTCCCTAGTATATAAATATGCTATAAATAAAAGTAAATCACATGATTACACACTACGTTTGAAATTTTTATCGGACAACAATAATATTATTGCTCTTCTGTTATTTTGATTGTTGTTATTTCATCGCCAGCTCTGATTGCGTCGATAACCTCTAATCCTTCAACAACCTTTCCAAAGCATGTGTGCACTCCGTCGAGATGCGAGGTGTTGTTGCGACTATGGCAGATAAAAAACTGAGATCCACCTGTGTCTTTGCCTGCATGCGCCATTGACATCACACCGCGATCATGGTATTGGCGTTCTGCGCTAGTTTCGCATTTGATTTTGTAGCCTGGACCTCCTGTGCCATTACCGATAGGGCAACCGCCTTGAATGACAAAATCTGGGATCACACGATGGAAAGTAAGCCCATCATAAAAACCGCTTTTTGCTAGTTTCTCAAAGTTAGCTACTGTGCCCGGTGTCTCTTTTTCGTACAACTCGGCTTTCATTACACCTTTTTCGGTGGTGATAATTGCGTATTTCATAATATGTTATTTAGTTACTTTTTTGTGCTTATTCTTTTTCTCTTTCTTCTCTTTTTTTTCTTTGGCGATTTGTTCCGCAGCGTGTTTTTTCGTTTGCTCCTCTCTCAAAGCATACTCTTCATTTATGATCTCTATGGTTTCATAGCGTTTTAATGTGCGCTTTGGTGTCTTTGGAAATGGTGTTTGTGATATGTTTATGCTGCTAATAGCTTCAAATTTGGCAAGTGTGTGGTTTAGTGTTTTGCGATTATCGTTCATGATCTCTATCAACTTTTTATCCGATATGCTCATCTTTTCTTTTGTTTCTATATCGGGATATATCCATGCTTCGAGTTTGTTGTTATGCTGAACAATAATACATTCAGTAACAAAAGGCATGTTTGCAAGTTTTGATTCTATTGGTTCTGGGTAGATGTTCTCTCCGCTTGTTCCAAGTAACATGGTTTTGCTACGTCCTTTTATATAGATATTTCCATTAGCATCTGTTTCTCCTAGATCACCTGTTTTTAACCAATGATCATCGGTGAATGAGTCAGCAGTGATCTCAGGCTCTTTGTAGTAGCCGAGCATCACATTCATGCCTCTGGTTTGTATCTCGCCAGTCATGTCGGTCTCATTCTCTTTATCTATTCTCACCTCCATGATGCCAGGCAGAGCCAATCCTACGGATGTAGGCACAAATTCTTTATGATTGCGATATGAAATTAGTGGAGCACATTCGGTCATGCCATAACCAACAAGAAATGGAAATCGTGCACGATGGAAAAATGCCTCAACCTCTGAGTTTATAGCTGCTCCTCCAATGATTACCTCATAGAGCGATGAACCGCCAAGAATTTTATATATTTTTTTACCTATCACTCTATAAATCATCTCTCCGATGAGAGGTGTTTTTAGTAGTCTGGCAACAAACGGCTTTTTGATGATCGGTTCTATTTTATTTTTATATATCTTTTCGAAAACTAAAGGCACAAAAAATAGTAGAGTAGGCTTTGCCTCTTTACATGCTTCTAGTATTATGTTTGGCGATGGAATTTTGCCTAAGAATGTGATTTTAGCACCCCATTCAAGTTGTACTAACAAATTGAATGCAGCACCGTAGGTGTGTGCAAGCGGCAACACACATAATGTTGATTTTAATGTGATGCCTCTCTGCTGGTAGTTGTCACGTCCAAATTTCACATTACCATATAGGTTGTTGTAGGTGAGCATTACACCTTTTGTCATTGATGTTGTGCCTGAGGTGTAGCACAGAAGCGCAAGGTCGTTTTTATCACGAACCAAATATTTCACAGATTCACGGTTGAAACCGTTTGGATGAGTCGTCTTAAATTTGTTTGGTATAGTGTGGAAAATAGCATTAAAATCGCTGGTGGATTTGTGATCCAATATTTTACCATCTATTAGAGAGATGACACCGTATAGTTTTTCAAAGTCGTGGAAATTTATTTTTGCCCATAGATCATCATCACAAAAAAATAGTTTTGCGTCGGAGTGGTTGATGATGTGGGTGATGTCTTTCGGGTGAAACTCATCAAGAATAGGAACAATAACGGCCCCATAGGTGAGTGCCGACATATATATAAGCGACCATGCGATTGAGTTTTTGCCCGATACCGCAATAGAATCGCCAATATTGATACCTGCTTCTTTATATAATATGTGTAATTTCTCTATTTCTGCAGCATATTCGCCGTATGTAAGCTGACGAGATGAAATATAATCTTTTGCAGCCTCTTTTTCCCAATTTTCTTTAAAACTTTCTTCGTAAAGTTCTACTAAGTTCTCTCTAAACATAAGCGATAATATCTCTTATAATGTAATGAGTGTTAATCACCAAATTCCATTAAATATGACTTAATAAACATTTCAATATCTCCATCAAGGACACCATTAACATTGCTAGTTTCTGTCATTGTACGGTGATCTTTAACCATTTTGTATGGGTGAAGAACATAACTTCTTATCTGGCTTCCCCATTCAATCCTCTTCTTTTTTCCTTCAGCTTCTGCGCGAAGAGCATTCTTTTTTTCAAGTTCTTGTTGGTATAATTTGCTTTTTAATATTCTTATGGCGTTTTCTTTATTCATTAATTGAGAGCGTGTTTCTGTGTTCTCAATTACTATTGCAGTGGGAATATGGTATAGGCGCACTCCTGTTTCTACTTTATTTACGTTTTGTCCACCAGCTCCTCCACTGCGATATGTGTCCCAACGAATGTCGCCGTTGTTTATTTCAATTGTTATATCGTCGTTTATGGCTGGGGTGACGAACACAGATGCAAATGTGGTGTGTCGGCGGTTTCCAGAGTCAAAAGGTGAAAGACGTACTAGTCTGTGTACGCCACTTTCGCCACTGAGTAATCCGTAGGCAAAATTTCCATCAATCTCTATCATAGCAGATTTAACGCCAATACCATCTTCTTGTAGGTCAAGAACTTTGCATTTAAATTTGTTTCGTTCGGCGTAGCGCATATACATCCTAAGCAACATATTTGTCCAGTCAAGACTTTCTGTTCCACCAGCTCCAGAATTTATCTCAATAATAGCACTTAGAGCATCCTCTTCAGATGAAAGTGTGGCTTTAACCTCCACATCTTCAAACATTTTGATAAGATCGCTTTCAGCCTTCTCAGCCTCTTCTATTGATATTAAACCTTCATCAAGAAATTGATCTGAGAGTATTGCCTCTTCAAGTAAAACCTCTAATGAAGAGAAGGTGTCGATCCATGATTTTATCTCTGATGCTGATTTTAAAACTTTCTCAGCTTCAGTTGTGTCGCTCCAGAAGTTTGGTGAATCAATGGTTGCGTTTTTTTCTGCTAATAGTGTTTTCTTCTCGTCGATGTCAAAGATGCCTCCTCAACGTATCCAGACGTTCTATATATCTCTTTTTTGCTTCGTTATTCATCAGTTCCGTTTTGTGCTACTGAGCAATCAATATTATTTTCTCTCACAAATGTAGCAATATTATTCATATCTTCAAAACTTACCTTTTGTAAGTTTTCAGCTGGCGTATCGCGATCTATTGAATATATCATAACTAGTTTTGGTTTTATCTCTTTAACCACATTAAGCCAAGCAGCAACCTCTTCACTAGTGGTGTTGTCAATCTTTATTCCGCCATATTCTCCACGGAGAAAAATGGTCTGAATAATGATCTCACCTTTGAAAAATTTCATGTTATCAATCACATCCCTTAATGAATATTTGAAGTTTGGTTGGTTGATAGTATTTATCGTTGGTTCTAAAGCCGAGTCTATCTTTAAGATAGCGCTGTCTACTTTTTTTAAAGCCTCACGCACCACCTCACGTCCAAGCATTGTTGCATTACTTAAAACTGCAATTTTTGCCTCAGGAAAGTAATGGTTGCGTGCATCAACCGCTTCATCTATGATTTGTGCAAATTGAGGGTGCATTGTTGGCTCTCCGTTGCCAGCAAATGTTATGACATCAAGTCTCTCATTATTGGCGTGCATTGTATGCAGTTTTGTTTTTAGCTCTTCGATTGTTTGATGAGCATCGGCATAGCGGAGTTTCTGACCTTTCATCACTTTATTCCAGCCACATTCGCAATAAATACAGTTGAAATTACATATCTTATTTGTGTTTGAGAGTAGGTTTACGCCTAATGATATGCCTAATCTTCGGCTTTTTATAGGTCCGAATACTATTGTGTCGAAAAGAAATGTTGCCATGATTCTTCTTTATTAAGAAACTGTTTTTTGATTATATTATTCTGTGTCCTCTACTATTTTCTGTTAAAGTCATTGTATCAAAATTCACGCCACTAATATTTACAATGCCACAACGTTTGCCTACTTCAACACTTCCTGCCCATGATTCAATGTCGAGTGCACGTGCTCCATTTTCTGTTGCCCATTGCACTATTGTTTGTAGTGGAATATTTGGGTAATGCTCTTGCAGACAGCGCATCTCAGCCACCATGGAGATCACAGTATTAGAACTTAAACTGTCGGTTCCGATTGCTATGTTTACCCCTTTTTTAATTAGATAATCAATGTCGGTAATTTTATTTTCTATGAAAAGATTCGACATAGGGCATGTCACAACTGTAAGTTTGTTGCCTAAAAGTTCGACGGCACGATCTATATCATTTTTTGAGGCGTATATGGCGTGGATGAGCATGTTTTTACGCTCAGCTGTTAATGATGCAAAAATACGATCACTCTCTTTGTCCCCACCCATCTCAACTGATTCTTTGAAATGGATTGACGATACACCAGTGGCTTTGACTCCTTTGTCGCTCATCGCATTACCTCCACAAAGTGCAAGCAAACGATCTTCCATTGTGTAAGAGGCATGAGCAACTATTGTGGCTGCTAGTTTCTTATCTGTATGTGCTTTCACTCTGCTCATTGCCCAATCAAATGCCTCATCGGATGTTTTACCATCGAGGTCGAACATCTCTATAAGTGAGTGATAATATATTTT
>JAVVZN010000075.1:0-6716 GCA_036650555.1 Rikenellaceae bacterium | reverse complement strand
ACTATATCACGTAAGGCACTCCTCGCCAAAAGAGAGATGGGTAGAAGAATCAATATTGATTTTCGAGCAATTAGAACAGAAGTTAAGATCAATTGAACGAGATGAGAAACATAATAGTAACACGATTCTACTGCGAGGCGTTGCGTATTGCATAAATGAATTAGAGTCTATTAGAAACATAATAACATCGACAGAGTACGATTTGGACAACAACCAAATCGAAAGACCTATGCGTTATATCAGCACAAGCCGTAAGAACTCCATGTTCTGTGGCAGCAACAAGGGAGCACAGAGAATGGCAACGATTTATTCATTAGCCATCTCGTGCAGGCTTAATGGTGTAAATTCGTTTGAGTATTTTAAAGATATATTGAATGAATTAGCACTAACTCCGCACTCAGCAACGCAAGACAGACTTCGAAAACTACTGCCAGATATATGGAATAAAATATAAAATAAACCCTCCGATTAATGATTAATCGGAGGGTTTGAATTTACTATACGTTATTGTGGAGACGGTTACGCTATTTCGGAGACTTACGCAAAAGTCGCAGCGCTCTACGTGTTTCTTGACGAATATAAATATCGTAGCCAACGGTGTGCTTTGATTCCACATCTTTATAATCACCTCGCAGCGTTATCAGTTCTAAGTTATCGTTATATTTCACCCGATAATCTTTTGATAACTCTGCCATCAAATCATCAAAATAACGCGACGCATCGACACTTACTGAGATTCTTACTGCCGACCCTTGTATGACATTTACTTTCTGACGATAGTTGTTCAAGAGAGTGAAGATGTTTTGCAACGACTCTTCTAATACAAAAGAGAAATCTTTTGGGCGTATAGATATTAATATCTGGTTCTTGCGCATGATAACAATAGGAACTTTCACACGCTCTTTGCCAACATCACAAATTACACTACCTGCATGCGAAGGATTCAAAAACGATCTTACATGCAATGGGATGTCTTTATTTTGTAGAGGTTTTATTGTTTTAGGATGAATGATTTGTGCACCACTAAAAGCCAACTCAACAGCATCAACATAAGATAGAGCTGGGATAAGCACGCAATCGGAGAAGATACGAGGATCGGCATTCAACACCCCCTCAACATCTTTCCAAATGGTTACACTCTCGCACGACAACATGTTAGCCACAGCAGCAGCAGTGTAGTCAGAGCCCTCACGCCCTAAGGTTGTGAAATCACCTTCCGCAGTACCAGCAATAAACCCTTGAAGCACATATATTTGATGCGAATTGACAACAGAGCGCAAATTAACCTCTGTTTTGGCAAAATTTATATTTGCCTCTCTAAACCTGCCATCGGTGATAATCAGCTTACGACTCTCCAGAAGAGTGTTTTCAACCCCTATAAACGAGAGGTAGTCTGAGATTATAGATGTGGATAGCATCTCACCATAACCAACAATCCTATCATACCACCAATCATAATCATGTGTAGAGATATTGCTTACAGACAGCTCATTTTTAAGATCATCTATAAAATGATTATAATGTGAAGAAGAACCCATACCGAGATCCGATATGATGTTTTCATGAAAAGCAGTGATAGTTTTTAGCTCTTTTGATTTACGGTCGGCATCTAAAGAGATAAAGCCTTCGAGAAGCTTCTCGAAGGCATTTGTCATCTTTCCCATAGCCGAAATCACTACTATCGGAAAATCAGTTTGATTAAGAATTATAGAGGTAATATTTTTCACTCCTTCAGCAGTAGCCACCGAAGCCCCTCCAAACTTATATACTTGCACGTGTAAATTTTTAAAAGTAAATAATGCGCTTAACCTAGGTATGTTTTTAGAAGTTTACTACGTGAATTGTGACGTAGGCGACGAATAGCTTTCTCTTTTATTTGACGCACACGTTCGCGAGTAAGTCCAAATTTCTCACCTATCTCTTCTAGTGTCATCTCAGCACAACCTATCCCGAAGAAATAACGAACAATGTCGCATTCGCGATCGGTCAGTGTTGATAATGCTCTATCTACTTCGGTTGAGAGTGATTCGTTGATCAAACCACGATCGGCATTAGGAGAGTCGTTGTTCACAAGTACATCGAGCAGACTGTTGTCTTCGCCATCAGCAAAAGGAGCATCAACAGACACATGACGACCTGAAACACGCAAAGTGTCGGCAACTTTTTCTTTTGGAAGATCAAGTTCAAAAGCAAGCTCTTCGGGTGATGGAGTGCGTTCATGTTCTTGTTCAAAACGAGCTAGAGCCTTATTAATCTTATTCAACGATCCAACTTGATTCAATGGCAACCGAACAATACGCGACTGTTCAGCTAAAGCCTGAAGAATAGACTGGCGGATCCACCACACAGCATAAGATATAAATTTAAAACCACGTGTTTCGTCAAATTTCTCCGCGGCACGAATTAACCCAAGATTTCCCTCGTTAATAAGGTCTGGTAAACTTAAACCTTGATTTTGATACTGTTTCGCTACCGATACCACAAAACGTAAATTTGCACGTGTCAGTTTTTCTAAAGCTTCTTGATCACCCTTACGGATTCTCTGTGCCAATTCAACTTCTTCTTCGACAGTGATAAGATCTTCACGACCAATCTCTTGTAAATACTTGTCGAGTGACGCGCTTTCACGATTTGTAATCGACTTCGTGATTTTTAATTGTCTCATTGTATGTAATCTATTTTATCAAAAATGTTGATAAGCCTCTATTGCTAAAGGCTTATCAAGCATCTATCTGTTTTATTGCCCGTTTATGATAGAGTAACTAATATACTTACCATTAGGATAAAGACCGTCTATCACCTCAACTTTATCAGTGAAACGATCTAAATCGCCTACCGATCTAATTTCTTTTCCATTGATGTGAGTGATGATGTAACCTGCTTTGACACCTCCTTTAGCCAACATTCCATTTCCTATCTTAACAATCTGAACCCCACTATTAATCTTCAACTCTTTTTTTGCTTTATCGCTAAGTTCAGCAAATTCACCTCCGAGGAAACTGACTATATCAACACTGTTTTTCTCCAGTAGTTTTGTTTCACCTGCTTTATTACGTAAAACAACGTCGAAATGTTTCACTGTTCCATCTCTTTTTATTCCAACATTGACACTTTCGCCCGGACGATTTTTAGCAATCTGCTCCTGAAGTGCCGGAGAACCGTTTATTGCAATTCCATTTAACTCAAATAAGACATCACCTTTTTTTATTCCAGCTGCCTCAGCTGCTCCACCCTCAGTGACTTCTGCTACATAAAGTCCGCTCTTCTCTTTAACGCCAAGCTCTTTTGCTTTCGCTTCAATGAAAGCTTCATTTATTTCGTTGTATTGAATACCCAACATTGCACGTTGCACTAATCCATATTCCATTAGATCAACGATCACCTTTTTCACTATTGATGACGGAACGGCAAACGAATAACCAGCATAGCTGCCAGTTGGCGATTTAATTACTGTGTTGATACCTATCAACTCACCACTAGCATTCACAAGAGCACCACCACTATTTCCAGGATTGACAGCCGCATCAGTTTGGATAAATGCCTCTATACGAAATTGACTCGGAATGACATCAAGGTTACGACCTTTTGCACTTACTATGCCTGCTGTTACAGTAGAATTTAGACCATAAGGATTCCCAACAGCGATAACCCACTCACCAAGACGAAGTTTTTCTGAATCACCAAATGTTGTAAAAGGTAATCCCTTTTCATCTATTTTAATAAGTGCTATATCGGTTGTAGGATCGGTTCCAATTAATTTGGCTGGTATTCTCTTTCCGTTATCAAGGGTCACAAACAGTTGGTCAGCATCTTCAACCACATGGTTGTTTGTGACGATATAACCATCCTCAGAAATTATCACTCCAGAACCACCCGAACGCTGATCTTGCGGCTCTCTTTGCTGAGGAATTTGCCCACGAAATCCGAACATCTCCAAAAACGGACTAATATCACCACCGTAATATTCGTTTTGCGAACGTCGTGCAGAGATACGTTTTTCAATACCTACAACTGTGGGAACTGTTTTCTCTGCCGCATAAGTTAAATCTGGATATTCAGCGGAAGAACTGTTTGATGTGAAATGTGATGGGACCTGCTCCGCAACACTTATAACTTTAGAAACTTGGGAGCCAAATGTTTTTTGAATTAAATAAGATGATGCTCCTCCGACAAACGCCGAAAAAAGAGCAACAATTAAAATAACTTTTTTACTCATAACTTTATAGTTAAACAATTAATGGTTTATATGAAATATTGTCAATTTTATGCGTTATAAAATAAATTATATTTCCAATCATGTATAACAATAACGAAATGTTAAAAAAAATATTATAACTACAACTCCAAAAACATCGGAAAAAGAGGACAAAAAGAGTGGTAATATAATGTTGGTAACAAATTAAAACAGCTTCTTATATAAAAAGATATGTCGAATCTTTCTACTATGCTTAAATAAAAACGAGTTACCTAACTGCAATAGTATAAGGTAACTCGTTATTTTATATTGAAATATTTAATATTTCAAATTTTATAATTCCGGAAGGAACAGTGACATCAACAACATCACCTCTCTTTTTATTAAGTAATGCTTTTGCAATTGGCGTTGCAATTGAAAGTTTACCCTCCTTTAGGTTAGCTTCATTTTCAGAGACTAATGTATATTCGGCATCTTTACCGCTAGTAAGGTTTTTCAATTTCACTCGATTTAGTATCTGGACTGTTTTAGTGCCCATCTTCGATTGATCCAAAACTCTTGCCGCAGAGAATGTGGCTTCAAGTTTGGCGATTCTCATTTCCAACATGCCTTGTGCCTCTTTGGCTGCATCATATTCGGCATTTTCTGAGAGGTCGCCTTTGTCGCGCGCTTCAGCAATCTGAGCTGAAATTGAAGGACGCTCAACACTACGGAGATGATCCAACTCATCGCTGAGTTTTTTCATTCCTTCTTCAGTTAAATAGATAATTTTCGACATATCTTTATATAGTTTTTGTTTTCAATTACATATAAAAAATAAAACCCCAATCAGATTTACCCGATCGGCGCCTTATGTATTAATTAATGCAAATATAATACATATTTTTATAACGAACAAATATTATTTATTGTTGTACGATTAAAAATCATGTCTTACCTTAAGGCCAAGCCATATGAAATGTATTATTGATGGCACAGGTAAAAATTTCCAAGCCCACTAGCACATGATTACACCTCACATCTGAAATTTTACCAGACATCAATAATAATTATTACAAACTGCATGAATATCCACTTATTTTTTATAAATTTGATGATTAAATTAGGCTTATGATATTCTTTTATATTACAATCGCTTATTTCGTTGTTATCGCTGTTCCGATAGTGGTGTCAATAATCTATGACAAACGTGACCCCGTCAAATCGGTGTCGTGGATCATAGTGGTAACACTAATTCCATTTATCGGATCAATGCTCTACATGACTTTTGGGCAGAATTTCAGAAAGCAAAAGATATTCGATAAAAAATTTGCCACTGACTTCCAACACACTAACTATATAGTGTCACGACAATTATACGAAATAAACAGTCCTCTTCTTAGTGGCGACACTGGATCTAGGCTATATAGAGATATCACCACTCTACTACTTAACAACAATCGTTCACCACTATTCAAAAACAACGATGTTGAAATTTTATCCGACGGACGTTCTGCTTTCGACTCAATAATCAAAGCGATAGAAGAGGCAAAATATTTCATACATCTGGAATACTACATAATAAGAGATGACAAAATAGGCAATACTATTGCCGATCTGCTAAAGAAAAAAGCACGCGACGGTGTTCAAGTGAGGTTGATCTACGATGATGTTGGTAGCTGGGGACTATCTAGAAAATTTATCTCGCAATTAAAAGAGGCAGGAGTTAGCATTTTCTCTTTTATGCCTGTGTTCTTTCCGCTATTCACTAGCAAGATAAACTATCGTAACCACCGTAAAATAATTGTCATAGATGGCAAGATAGGCTTTACAGGCGGAATAAATATTGCAGACAAATATATCGAAGGGCTAAAACATATCGGAGCATGGCGCGACATACATCTTAAACTTACAGGGAAAAGCGTATCTACTCTTCAACGTGTTTTTATGGCTGATTGGAATTTTGTGAGTGGTGAAAAGCTAGATATAAGCTCTAAATATTTTCCAAACTACGCAGAATCTGCAAAAGGGGTATCGTTACAGATAGCATCGTCGGGTCCAGATAGCGATTGGGCTTCAATAATGCAGGCATTCTTCGCTGCAATAACAAAAGCAAACGACTATATCTACATATCGTCACCATATTTTATGCCCAACGAATCAATATTAACAGCTCTTAAAGTTGCTGCACTAAGCGGAATAGATGTTAAATTAATAGTACCTGGAAAATCAGATAGCAAAATTGTGTATTGGGCAACAAGATCTTACATCACAGAACTACTAAGATCAGGCGTTAAAGTATATATGTATGCAGGTGGGTTTATACACTCTAAACTAATGATTATAGATGGCAAATTCAGTAGCGTAGGCAGTGCAAACATGGACGTGCGAAGTTTTGAAGACAACTTCGAGGTAACAGCATTCATATATGACTGCCAGAAAAGTAAAGAGCTAGAAGAGATTTTCAAAACCGACATTGAAAATTCTAGACGTGTATGGATACGTTGGTGGCTAAACCGCTCATTACTGCACAGATATTATG
>JAVVZN010000074.1:0-6724 GCA_036650555.1 Rikenellaceae bacterium | reverse complement strand
AGAAGAGAATCTTAAAAGTACTTTTCATACGCTCATTTTTTATACTCTGCAAAGGTAGTTTGCAGAATTGGTTTATGAGCTACTTGTGCTAAGACAATATGCGACAGATGAGTGACTTATGAATGAAATCGTTACAGAAACAGTTTCGTATTTTCCTGTAACGATTCTGTAACGATGCTCTGTCCAAACGTGACTTTTTGATGTCTTTCTGTTGTCGCTTAGGGGGAATAAAAAACACCGTAAAACGTTGATTTTACGGTGTTTGTCTGCTTTTGTCTCCTCATTGTCTGAGGGTTTCAGCGGAGAGAGAGGGATTCGAACCCCCGGTGCCTCGCAGCACAACGGTTTTCAAGACCGCCGCAATCGACCACTCTGCCATCTCTCCGGGCACAAAGGTAGATAAAAATTAATTACTGCCAAATTTTTTGTGCATTTTTTTTGTGTTTTTTTTGTGTTTTTTTGTTCTGTTGGTGGATTTGTAGGATAATGTATTGAGTGGGTGTGGGTTGAAGATAAATGTTGGATGTGAAATTTACAGAATATTTTATGAGATAATTGTTTATTGGGAGAATTTGAGCTATGTTTGAGGTTGTTTTTGTATTTATGCTTTCTTATTTTTTCTTATTTTTACTCTTACTCTTATTCTTTTATTTAACTATATACATTTCTATTTCTATTCATATAATATTTGTTTCTATATTTATTACGATATTGTTTCTGTTTGTTATTGTGCAGTTTTAGATATATAATTATAACCAATAAATAATATAGGGATAATAGAAATTTTAAAGATATAATGACTAACATAAATAATATAGGGATAATAGAAATTTTAAAGATATAATGACTAACATAAATAATATATAGATATTCGAAATATTAAGAAGCTGTTTTAATTTGTTATCGAAGCTATTTTTGAGTTATTTTTGTCCTAGTTTTTGTTCTGTAAATCCGATCTTAGCGAGCTAAATAAGGATTTATAGAGCGAGAATTGGGGTAAAAAGAGCCGAAAAGAACGAAGTAAATAAATTAAAATATCTTCTAAAGATATTGGAATATTTGGGATTTATTTTTTGTAATCTTGATAGCTTTGGTTTTATTTATATATTTTTGTATTTATCAATTTGATTTTGTACTTGAATGCTATTTTTTTACTTTAATTATTACTGATATGAAAAAATTGTTTCTATTGACATTAGCTGTTTTGGTTTTTTGTGCGCCAGTGGTAGCTAAGGAGGGGATGTGGTTGTTGCCGTTTCTTAAAAAACTTAATATTGGAGATATGCAGGCCAATGGGTGTAAGCTCAGTGCTGACGATATATATTCTGTGAACCAAAGTGCTATAAAAGATGCTGTTGTGATCTTTGGGGGAGGTTGCACGGGGGAGATTATCTCGCAAGAGGGGTTGGTGATCACAAATTACCATTGCGGCTATGGAGCGGTGCAACAACATAGTTCTTTGGAACATGACTATCTGAAAAATGGATTCTGGGCGATGAATAAACAAGAGGAGATACCTACTCCAGGGCTTAGCGTTACGTTTATCCGTGGAATGGAAGATGTCACAGATCAAATATTGCCGTATCTTAATGATAAGATGAGCCAGGCAGAACGTAATCAAAAAGTTAGAGTCTTGATAGCAGATATTACTAAAAAACATAGCGATAAAAATAATAATATTATGGCTAATGTTGAGGCGATGTTTGGTGGAAATCAATATTTCATGTTTCTCTCTGAGCGGTTTGGTGATGTAAGAATGGTTGGGGCACCTCCATTTTCTATTGGAAAATATGGTGGGGAAACTGATAATTGGATGTGGCCACGTCATAAATGTGATTTTTCTATTTTTCGTGTCTATGCGTCGGCAGACAATAAATCTACTGCTGGTTATGATAAATCTAATAAACCTTATCGACCTAAGAAACATCTAACTGTGTCGTTGAAAGGGTATAATGATGGCGATTTTAATATGATACTTGGGTTTCCAGGGTATACAAATCGTTATATGACAAGCTTTGAGATAGACGAGTTTCTAGAGCAAGATGCTCAGATACGTATATTTGTGCGTGGCGAACGTCAGAAACTTATGTGGGAAGATATGATTGCATCTGATAAGGTGCGTATTCAATATTCAAGTAAATATTCTAATTCAGCAAACGATTGGAAAAATTCAATCGGAATGATTAGCGGTTTGAAAAAATTGGATGTGCGTTCTGAAAAGATACGTCAGCAAAATGAGTTTACGGCTTGGGTTAATGCTAATGCGGTGCGTAAAGCTAAATATGGCAATGCGCTTTCACTTATTGAAAAGGCTGTTACAGGGCGACGTCCTTCTGCTAAGGAGTTGCAATATATTTATGAATGTTTGATGAATGTTGAGAGTTTTTGGTTGGCAAGGAACGTAGATAGGATTCTTAAACAGAATATATCGGCTACTGAGAAACAATCTGCATTACAAAAATTAGGAGATAGAACATTCAAAGACTACAACCAATCTACCGATCGCAAAATTACTCCTCGGATGTTAGATATATTTGTTAAAGATTCGGGTTCAGCACTTCTTGATGAGATGCAAGGAATGTCGGCAAATGATCTGTCGAATGAGATATTTATGAATTCTATTTTTGTTGATCAAAGGCAGTTTAATGAATTTATTAAAGATATGTCGAGCAAAAATATAGATCAAGATCCAGCTATGATAGCAGCGCGGGCTATCGACAAACGGATTGATGAGTTGAGAGGAATGCAAAGACAATATCCAGATATGTTTAGTGAGGGACATAGGTTGTATTTAGCAGGACTGATAGAGAAGAATGGAGGTAAAAGCTTAATGTATCCCGATGCAAATTTCACCATGCGTTTGACCTACGGTAAGATAGCTCCATATTGGGCGGCCGATGCAGTTTTCTATAACTACTACACCACATTAACAGGGGTGATGGCTAAGGAAGATCCAACAAATCCAGAATTTATTGTTCCGTCAAGATTAAAAGAACTTTGGAAGGAGAAAGATTTTGGACGTTACGCTTATAAAGGAGATATCCCAGTTGCCATGTTGAGCACTACCGATATTACGGGTGGAAATTCAGGAAGCCCACTACTAAATGGTAGTGGTGAGTTGATAGGACTAGCTTTTGATAGCAATTGGGAGGCAATTAGTGGTGATATTGCTTTTGAACCAACAGTGCAACGTACTATATGTGTCGATATAAGATATGTGTTGTTTATAATTGATAAATATGCAGGGGCAAAACATCTGATCGACGAGATGACTATTGTAGAATAAGAATCTGTTTTAGAATCTGTTTTAATTTGTTACCAGCATTTTATTCCCACTCTTTTTATACTGTTTTTCCGATGATTTTTGAGCTGTAGTCCACTGCTAACTCGGCAAATCATCGAAAAAACAGTAGTAATAAAATTTTGAAAACAAATTAAAAATAGCTTCTAAAATGACATTTTAAAATATCTAATAGAGCAATATTAATGTTATGTACTTAAATTACAAGTTGATGAAAAACAGATTTATAATGTTACTAATGATGTTGGTTTCTCTACCTACATTAATTATGGCTTCGGAAGAGGCGCGGTTGTTGCGTTTTCCTACCACAAATGGCAATGATGTCGTTTTTTCGTATGCAGGCGACCTATATAAAGTTGCCGTGTCGGGAGGCGAGGCTAGGCGTTTGACTTCACATGTTGGTTATGAGATGTTTCCACGTTTTTCTCCTGATGGCAAAACGATAGCCTTCACCGGACAATACGATGGAAATACCGAGGTGTTCACTATTCCTACTGAGGGAGGAGAGCCTTTGCGTGTGACCTACACTGCCACTAATAAGCGTGATGATATTGGCGATAGGATGGGTCCTAACAATATAGTGATGGCATGGACTCCCGATGGTGAACGTATAGTTTATCGAAATCGTATCAGCGATGGATTTATTGGTAAGCTGTTTACTGTTAGTAAAGAAGGAGGTTTGTCGGATGTCATTCCACTGCCTGAGGGTGGCTTTTGCTGCTATTCTCCCGATGGAAAACAGTTGGCATACAATCGAGTGATGCGTGAGTTCCGCACATGGAAACATTATAAAGGTGGCATGGCAGATGATATATGGATTTATAATCCAGATAAAAAATCGGTTGATAATATAACAAACAATCCATCTCAAGACATCATGCCTATGTGGATTGGTGATGAGGTGTTTTTTATCTCGGATCGTGATAGAACGATGAATATTTTTTCATACAACATCTCGACTAAACAGACTGAGAAGGTGACTAACTTCACTGATTACGATGTGAAATTTCCTAGCAGCAATGGCAGTAAGATAGTGTTTGAGAAAGGTGGGTTGCTTTACTTTTTTGATCCTTCAACTCGCACAGTAGATCAGATACATGTCACACTTGCATCTGATAACGTTTATGCACGTGGTGAGCAGAAAAATGGTGCTGATTATGTGTCGAGTGTGAGCATGTCGCCATCGGGTGAGCGTCTAGCAATAACCGCGCGTGGTGAGGTGTTTGATGTCCCATCTGAGAAGGGCGTTACAAAAAATATCACACGTAGCGCAGGTGCACATGATCGTAATGCACAATGGTCGCCAGATGGTAAGAGTATTGTTTATATATCTGACAAGAGTGGCGAGACAGAACTTTACTTGCAAGATCTCAGTAGCTCTAAAATAACTCAGCTCACAAAAGATAACAACACCTACATCACCGATTTTGTGTGGAGTAGTGATTCTCGAAAAATAGTGTACACTGATCGCAAAAATAGGGTGAACCTCCTTGATGTTGCCGCTGCTAAGGTTTCAATGTTGATATGCGACTCTGTGTCGGCTCCTAGAGGTGTGAATTTTTCTCCAGATAACAAATGGCTTACTTATACTCGTTCAGCTAAAAATAATATTGATATTGTTTATGTCTACAATATAGACGAGCGAAAAGAGTATGCCATCACAGACAAATGGTACGACTCCTCATCTCCGGTGTTTAGCACTGATGGCAAATACCTATTATTCACATCACTACGTGATTTCAATCCTACCTATGGCTCGAAAGAGTGGAACCACATCTACAACTATTCAAATGGGGTTTATCTTGCGTTGCTATCAAAAGATACTCCATCACCGTTTCTTGCCACCGATGTAAAAGTAGGGTCAGATAAAAAGAGTGATTCGGTGTTGGATGGTGAAAAGAAAGATGATGGAATATCTGAGCTGGTTGTGAAGATTGATGCTCAAGGCATAACAGATAGGATAGTGAAATTGCCAATATCGCAAGGTAGCTACCATAACCTATATTCAGATGGCAATATGGTCTATTATTTCGGTCGTGGTGCAACCTATGTTTTTAATCTTAAAAATCAAAAAGAAGATGTTGTTGCCGAGCAAGCCTACATGGACGTTGCTGCGGATAATAAAAAGGCGCTCTTCGCAAAAGATAATAAATATTATGTGACAAATCTTTCTGGAGGAAAGGTTGATCTTAAAGATGCAGTGAACACGCATGATATGAAGATTACTGTGGACTACAACAAAGAGTGGGCACAAATATTTGATGAGGCATGGCGTGTTTACCGCGATGGTTTCTATCTTGATAATATGCACGGAATAGATTGGAAAGCTATGAAAGCCAAATATGAGGTGTTGCTACCATGGGTGAAAAATCGTTTAGACCTTAATTATGTGATTGGCGAGATGATTGGAGAACTAACATGTGGTCATGCTTATGTGAATCCAGGAGAGGTGCAACGTCCGATGCGTATTGAAACTGGGCTTTTGGGTGCAGAGATAAGTAGAGATAAAAGTGGATTCTTCCGTCTTGAAAAAATATTGCAGGGTGCGTCGTGGAGCAAAGATTTGCGTTCGCCTCTTACAGAGCCAGGCATATTGGCTAAGAGTGGAGAGTATATTGTGGCAATAGACGGCACGCCAACAAACACTGTGAAAAACATGTATTCACTTCTGTCTGGAAAAGCTAATGTGCTGACAGAAATATCATTAAATGCAAAACCAGAGCTAGCAGGTGCACGAAAAGTGATCATCACCCCACTAGCTAATGAATATCCTTTATATCATTATGAGTGGGTGCAAAACAACATTCGTAAGGTTGATGAGGCAACAGGTGGTAAGGTTGGTTACATCTATATTCCTGATATGGGTGTTGAGGGGCTTAACGAATTTGCACGTTATTTCTATCCTCAGCTCGATAAAGAGGGGCTTATTATCGACGATAGAGCTAATGGCGGTGGCAATGTGTCGCCTATGATTCTTGAACGTTTGTCGCGCGAGCCATATCGTTTAACAATGTCGCGTGGGTCTTCACGCGTTGGCACAGTGCCTGATGCGGTGCAAGTAGGACCGAAAGTTTGCTTGATAAACAAATATTCTGCATCTGATGGCGATCTTTTCCCTTGGGGTTTCCGTGCTTTAGGGCTTGGTAAACTTATTGGTACACGCACATGGGGTGGAATAGTGGGCATAAGCGGATCAATGCCATTTATCGACGGCACCGACATACGTGTTCCATTCTTCACTAGCTATGATCCTAAAACAGGTGATTGGATTATTGAGAACCATGGCGTAGATCCTGATATATTGATCGACAACAATCCATTATTAGAGTATAATGGCGATGATGAGCAGCTAAATCGTGCAATCGAAGAGGTGATGAAAGAGGTCAAAAATCGTAAGCCGTTAGCTCCTATTCCCTCTGCAAG
>JAVVZN010000073.1:0-6724 GCA_036650555.1 Rikenellaceae bacterium | reverse complement strand
CATAGCCCTTATCGTATCGGTGACTTTGTCGTCCGACACAACTAAGATGGCTAAACGGGCAAATATATTCAACAATTTAGGCGCATTTCCATTGATATATGAGAGTGAACGTTCATTTCTGACCCTAAAGTTTGCAACAGCCCAGATGGCTTACTCAAATAAAAACGCATGGTTTGCTGAGGCCTCAAAGCTTACTGAAGGCAACCCACTAGCCAACAAACCATTGGAATCTGATTATAGTGTGTGGCTAGAAGGGTTTGTATCGGCTGGAATTTATGGCATAACCAGAATCATTCCATCTATCAATCTTCACATATACGGAGGTGCGAGCTACCTCGCATCGTTTTCACTTGGCGACGACCTGTTTTGCACTTCACCACGGTTTTATGCAGCCATTGAAGATGCTTTTGTTGGATTGATAGGTGGAGGGAGAACTTCGCAAGGAGGCAACTACAAATATAATGTTCTCTATGGACGCAAACAATTTATACTAGCCGATGGATTCCTACTTATAAACACCGCCATGAACGGTAGCGATCGGGCAGCCTTACAACTCAATCCACGATGGGCATCAAAGAGTTTGTTTCAAGCAGGATTTTCAATAAACAATCTATCAATTGGCATATTTAGATTAACACCCAACGAGCTACCGATACTGAACAGCAGAACAATCATAAATGGGATAAACATAGAGTTAGGAAATAAAGATAGGTTTATTGTGGGGGCAACACTACTTCATGTTCCCAGATCATCATTACACTACTATCTACCAAACGGAAACACACACACCCGTGAAGGGATGCAGGTTTATAATCTACGTTTATATAAAACTGCGCCACCAATACGTGGTGGATTATTTTTCAAGTCGGAAGGAGCCTACGAGCGTAATTCAAATTTTGATATGGGTTCATACGCTTTTTATGCAGAAGGAGGTTGGAGATTCTCTGCAACGAAAGCTATTTCATCGGTAAGTTACAGATTTGCATATTTCTCAGGCGACAATCCGCGTACCACAAAATACGAACGTTGGGATGCTCTCTACACTGGAGGAAACGGTGAACAATGGGTGCAAGGATCAAACATGTATAAGATAGTACAAAATAGCAATGAGATGTCGCACAGAATACAACTAACACTAAACCCAATACGTAAAATCCAATTAGTAGGTCAGCTATGGTCGTTTATGGCACCTCAAAGAAACAATTTGGGAGGAAACCCTGCACTTAGCTATTTGCAATCAAAATATTATGGCAGTGAAATAAATTTAACTATAAAATATTTCAGATCTAAACATTGGTATTTTCATCTAAACACAGCTTACACATTTGTAGGTAGTGCCATAAAAGATGCCACAAAAGAGAGTGAAACAGATCCTAAAAACTGGTTTTGCCTATCGGTATTTGCACGCTATTGGTTTTAAGAAGCTGTTTTAATTGCATATATAAACAAGTGAAAAGTAATTAACAATATATTTGGATGCTATTTCAATAATATGTAACTTTACAAGGAACATTTTTGTTCAATAGTATATTAAAAACACTAATATGCACAATAAAGCAGAAATAGACGAATATATAAAAGGATTATTGAGCAAAGCAAACATTTTAGAGGCAACATCAACATCTTTTATTGTTGTTAATAAAAACCTTGATGTCATATTTAGCAACACTGATTTTCGCGATGACAACATTCACGGTGCTCCAGCAAAAAACATACGTCCTGGAGATATTTTTTTATGTATAAATGCTGTCAATGCAAAAAATGGTTGTGGAAGTTCGCCTAATTGTCCAAATTGCAAATTTCGCAGATCTATAACAGACGTGTTTGAGCAGCAAAAGATAATAACACAAGAAGTGATACTCACACTCTCAAACAATGTGATGCTAGCACTGAACGAAACAGCTTTCCCTGTTAAATTTGGAGAAGAAAATTACGTTGCTGTATTTGTGGTAAACATTTCAGATGCCAAACGTCGTGAGCTTATGGATAGAGTGTTCTACCATGATCTAATAAACCTATCGGGAGCAATGGACGGTTATGTGAAATTACTACTCGAATCAACAGACAGAAACAATATTGATGACTCGTTGAAAGATTTAAAAAACATATCTGGTCAATTGTTCGATGAAATAATGTCGCAACGTGATTTGATGCACGCAGAGAAAGGCGATCTGAAAGTAAGAATTTCGGCTCTCGACATTGACACTTTCTTAAAGAATATAAATGCTCGCACACAATCATTATGCTTTTTAAGCGAATGCTCATTAGAGATTGGATACATTGGAAAACAAACAGTCATTCAAACAGATTGTAACATACTCGACAGAGTGATTTTCAACATAATAAAGAATGCTTTTGAAGCATCTGAACCGCAAGAGCATATCAAATTAGATGTAGAAGTGGACAGACAATACATTGTGTTTAAAATCCACAACAAATCTTCTATTCCCGAAGAGCTACAAAGCACAATTTTCCAATTTGGAACATCAACAAAAGGCTCCGGACACGGCATAGGAACATACAGCATAAAACTTTTAGGTGAAAACTACTTAAAAGGTAAGGTATGGTTTGAAAGCACTCCTAATACAGGCACAAATTTCATGCTTAGAATACCAAAAAGTATCATATAATGTTATTGATGTCTGATAAAAATTTCAAATGTAGGGTGTAATTGTATGATTTATTTTTATTTATAGCATATTTACGTACTAGGAGGCTAATTTTTACTAGTAAAACTCTTACAACCGTTTTAACATGACGCGCATTTTCGTGCCATGATCTATTTCTGATTCGGCAACAAAAATTCGTCCTCTGTGATATTCAGATATTATACGCTTAGATAGTGATAATCCTAATCCCCAGCCTCGTGTTTTGGTGGTATAACCTGGGTTGAATATGCTTGTGAAACTTGATTTTGGCATGCCTTTTCCACTGTCAGTTACATCAATATATACCCATTTTAGGTCTTGATAAGTTTTCACTTCTATTGATCCTTTACCTTGCAGTGCGTCGAGTGCATTCTTTAATAAATTTTCTATAACCCATTCAAATAGAGCATCATTCACCATTGCTTGCAAGGGTGATGAATCGAGTTGTTCATATTTTAGTGTCACATTTTTTGGGATACGTGTGCGGAAATATGAGGTTGCTGCACCAACTATCTCTGTTATGTTTTTAGGGGCGAGTATTGTTTCAGATCCTATTTTTGAGAAACGATCCACAACTTTCAGTAGACGCGTTATATCTTTGCCCATCTCATCTATTACAAATTGTTCGGTGTTTTGGCTCTTCAAATATTCAAGCCAGCCTAGTAGCGATGAGGTAGGTGTGCCTAATTGATGCGCCGTCTCTTTTGCCATGCCTATCCAAACTCGTTTTTGCTCATCTTGTTTTGAGGAGCGGAAAGAGATGAATACCATCACAATAAAACATGCTACAACGCAAAATTGCAGATATGGAAATACTCTCAGCATGCTTAGGAGCGATGATTCTCCATAAAAAATATAGTATCGTCCATTGTTGAACACCTCCACCTCAATAGGGTCGTTAGTGCTAGCTAGCTTTTCTAAGAGGCGTTGTAATGCGCGAGGATTATCTATTTGAGAAGGGTCTATATTTGTGTATTTCACAACTTTAAGGTTGTGATCTGTAATAATTGAGGGGATTGTGTTGTTGTTTATAATATCAACAAGCAGACGATTAAACTCATTGCTCTGACTAGCGCTGCTGTTGTCGGCCGGAATACGATTAGATGCCATGGTCATGGCGTGCGACCATAACTTGATTTCGTTTATCTCCTTTAATGCCAGTTGTTTTATTATATATCCAGAATATAGCATTGATAATGCTCCTATTGCTGTGCCGACAATAATATATAGCAATTTACCTTTGTAGCTAGCACCAATGTGTAATGGTTTGAATTTGAATCTCATTGTATTTTACCTTAGGTAATAATAATTTGTATCTATTACTTAAAACAGCTTCTTATGTTATGCAAATATATAAATTAATATTTACCTTTGCGGTATGAATACGTTTTTTCATTGAATTTATGCAAGACACCTTAAATATAGAAACGCAGCGCTTGCCGTCGTCATATTTGTTGGAACATCTTGATTCAACTGATGTTGTGCCATATAAAATAGTTAGTTTCACCGATGATGTGACTATTGTTTTTGGTGCAGATGCTCGTGTAATGAGTAGTGTTGCAAATGTATCAAAATTGCATAATATCAATAACAATCAGTTTGTTACTCAAGATTTTTTCGGTTTTTTGCTTATCACTGTCGTCATGTCGCTCTACGTTATGATGCTAGTGTTTTGTGGTAGGGTAATTCCTGCTTTATTTAAATCATTTACATACAAAGAGAGTATAGATAGACTTATATTAATGTCGGATTTCAATATGGAACGTTTGTTGAAAATATCTGATATTCTTATCTATATTGTTGTTGCATATGTTGTTATGATCATATGCAATTCGTTTACTAATTTATTATTAAACGCAATTTATATATTTCTAATTGTTCTTGTTGTTGGAATTGTATATGGTGTTTACAAAATGTTTTTGACAAAAATTTTGAAATATATTTCAGAAAAAGATGATTTTTTCAGTAAATTAATTCTCTTTAATCGAAGTAATGGCGCGTTAGCAACAATAATTTTTCTGCCAATAGCTTTGCTTGTGTCGTTTGTTGATTTAAGTGTTGTTTCGCCTTTAATTATCACTATTTTAGTATTGTTCGGTCTTTTCATTATACACTACCTAATAGCGTTACTTTATTTTTTTAAACAAGAAAAGGTTTCATTTTTGGAATACATTTTGTACCTTTGTGGCGCAGAAATAATTCCAATCAGCTTTATTATCATGCTGGCATTGAGAAATTTTGTGAGTTAATATCGGCTTATACGTCGTGTAGCAATTATAATAGTAGCATTTTTTATTTAGAACTAATACATATAAACGAGTAATAAGCAATAAAAGCATGATGATGCTTATCTTGTCTGTTTTGACGTTAATGAATTAATATAATAACACATTGAAAATTAAAAATATTTTAGTATCGCAGCCCGTGCCTGCATCAATAGAGAAGTCCCCATTTTTTGAATTGATCGAAAAACATAAGGTTAATATAGATTTCGTACCTTTTATTAAGGTTGTTTCTGTAACTGCGAAAGAGTTTCGTTCTCAGCGTGTGGATGTTACAGCGTATTCTGCGATTATCTTTTCTAGTCGTGGAAATATTGATAACTTTTTTAAAATCTGTGATGAGAATAGAACAACTGTTTCTGATGAGATGAAATATTTTTGTACCACAGAGGCAATTGCGCTTTATCTTCAGAAATATATTGTTTACAGAAAGCGTAAAATATTTTTTGGTAAAGGAAGTTTCGCCGATCTAATGGATATTTTGGTGAAACATAAAGAAGAAAAGTTTTTGGTAGCTGTTTCTGAACCACATAAGCCGGAGATGTCGAAGGCATTGGAAAAAGCTAAGATAAAATATACTAAAATGGTGTTAGCTCGCACTGAAAGCGAGGATATGAAAGGCAAAATTGATATTACAAAATATGATGTTGCTGTCTTTTATTCGCCATCTGAGATAAATTCACTTGTTGCAAATTTTCCTAACGAGAAAGGCGAAAAGATCAAAATTGCAACTTTTGGCACTTCAACAGCATCTGTTGCTGAAATATCTGGGATAAAAGTATCGGTTTTGGCATCAACAAAAACATTCCCATCTATGATTGCTGCCCTAGACAACCTTATTATCCTAACGGCAAAAGATGAGAAGATTGATACCACCTACATCAGCGAAGCTATAAAAGAAGAAAATGCTATTAATGAGCTAGTCATGCAAAAAGTGAAAAGCATTAAGGTTCGAAAACCCACTGCTAAAACTTCTGTGGCATCGTCTTCAAAAAAGAATACAATATCTACTACCATTCATAAAACATCGGTTGCTGGAGTTGCGCCTATCAAAAAGAAAGATGTTGTTGTACGCACTACTAAATCTTAAGTTTTGCAAGCACCTATATCTTCCAATAACCACTTAACTATTTGATTTATGGAAACATCTCGTTCGTATCGCTTTCCAAAGAGCGAGAAGTTGTGTAATGTTAAAGAGATCTCAGCGTTATTCAAGGGCGAAACGGTTTTTACGTTTCCTTTTAAGGTTGGATATAGCATAAAATATTCTGGTGAAGAGCAGTTAAGTGTTAAGGTGTTGTGCTCTGTTGGAAAGCGATATAGCAAGTTGGCAGTCAAACGCAATCTAATAAAGCGTAGAATAAGAGAGGCTTATCGTCTAAACAAACATCTGCTTATGGAATCAATTGCATCTAAGGGTGTTCAGTTGAATATTGCCTTTATATATATATCACCTAAAGAGGAGTCGTATGCAACTCAAGAAAAAGCCGTGCAACGCGCGTTGCAAAAAATTTCAGAAATTGTTGCAGAGCGTTGCGATATTCATACCACTACTGATAATTAAATTTTATCGGTTGGTTATATCTCCACATCTATCTCCATCATGTAGGTTCTCCCCTTCGTGTTCTGAATATGGGATGGAGGCATACAGAAAACATGGTTTATTTAAAGGCACCTACCTTACTCTATGGCGTATAATGCGTTGTAATCCGTGGGGAGGAAGTGGTTATGATCCTGTTCCTTAGAAGCTGGGCACAGCTCAAAAATCATCGGAAAAAGAGGACAAAAAGTGGT
>JAVVZN010000072.1:0-6729 GCA_036650555.1 Rikenellaceae bacterium | reverse complement strand
CCTGACGGACTACCGCAACACCGCCGACATCACCGCCTACTACGCCCCCGCCTACCAGTGGAACACCTCTACTGGCACCCTTGCTCTGAAAGCCGACAAGACGGCAGGCACTGACGAATACCTCGTCTACAACGCCACAGGCGTATCGCTTACAAGTGCCATCAACATCGACTTTTCTAAAAAAACGAGAGAGTACAGCCGCCTGCGCGTGGCAGCCGCTCCCGATATGACCGTAACCCTCACCTCCGCCACCTTTACCGCAGCAGGAACTACTACCGCTTTGGGCACAGACATCACCGCCACCATCGACGCCAAAGGCAACGCCTACTTCTACGGCTCGTGGACGGAGAATGCAACTTTAGCCGTGGCATTAAAGAAAGACGGATCAGTTATTCGAACTGTTTCAAAAACCGTAGCCGCCGCTTCCACAGCAGGAAGCAGCTATGCCCTTAACGCACTACCTACGGAGCAGTAGGTGAATCTCCTAACCGCACTACAACGCCACACAGCTGATTAACTTTAATGAAGCATTTGGACCAAACGAACCCTGGAACAAACATATCAAACTGATTAAAGACATTGATTTAACAGGAAGGACTTGGATTCCAATAGGTGGAAATTATGGTGATATTGTTTTCAAAGGTGTCATTGATGGCAATTTTCATACCATAAAAGGTCTGAATATTAGAGATACAGATGCTAAATAGTCGTCGCTGAAAAAGTAATCCTAATGCACTTTTTCAGCGACGACTATTTAGTGCGTGTTTTTACGATCAATTTTTTGCTTACGACATCTGCACAGCAAAACGGCAAAATAAAAAGTTTATTCCACTATATTTGCGAATATCCATGATTACTGCTTGGGTTGCTGTGACTTTATGGTATTGATCAACTGCTTGATATAGGTTTTCAATTTATACACTTCATCTTTCCCTTCGATTGTGATGTCGAATGGTGTTTTGTGTGTTAGATAATCTTTAAGTGCAGAGGTCATTTTTGTGACTGGCTTAATGAAATAGGTGTCAATCATAAAGAAGAAGATTATGATAAGCACTACTGCGGCTGCTAAAGCTATGATACCTTGCATTGTGGCACGGTAGGCGCTATTCTTTATGTGTTTTGTTTGATTAACCACATTTTCTTGTGTCTGCACCATGAAGTTTTTTGTGCTATGGGCAAAGTTTCGGTATGCGGGTTTATATTTTGCGAAATACCATTGAATTTTTGCAAGTTTCGCAATATCGGAGGTGTCGGCTATCATCTTCTCTACCTCATGCACATATATGCTCTTCTCGCTTATCACCCGTTTGAGTTTACCATTCTCAACGAAATCATTTGATAAACGATGAGAAAGAGTGTCGATTCTACTAAGTATGACATTATTTCTAGGCAAATAGCTTATGGAGTCGTTCTGTATGATTTGAAGAATTAAAACATCTTGCTCCTCAATCAAGTCAAGAATATCTTTTGCCACTATAATACCCGACGCACCTTTGTCTACTGTTTTAAGAGTACTTTCATTAAGACGCGCCAACTCAAAATATGAGATTACTCCTGCGATGAATAGTAGAAATCCTAGCGAAGTAAATCCTAACAATATCCTTTTTCTTATTCCCATTGATACAAATTATTTCAATATTTTTTACAATCAACACACAATCAACACACAATCAACGCCTAACAAGAGCTAGGTGTGCGTAATTGCCTACAAAGATAATAATTTTAATCATCATTCTCCGACAATCCAAAATATAGTCGCACATAACAACTTATGAATGTAAGCCAGAAAAACAGTTTCTTAGAAGCTATTTATTTTTATCTGATAGCAATATCTAGATTTGAAATCGCATGTTTCACTCTATCGGCAGATGTTTGATTGACGGCAAACTCTTCAACATTCACAATACCTCCCATAGATACTCCATCTTTATGGTATTGCATTTGAGATGAAACTCTATGACGAGCCGATAAATGAAACTCGCTAGCTGAAGTTTCTTCTTTGATTATATTGATGTTATCTTCGTTTATGCCACACCCTGGCATAATTATAATTCTGTTATCGGCCTTTTTCACAAGGTCGCTTATCATTGATCTACCCTCGTAGGCTGTGGCAGCTTGACCAGACGTCAATATTCTGCTGAAACCGAGCGCTATTATCTCTTCCATGGCTATCATTGGATCGCGGCAAACATCGAATGCTCGATGAAAAGTGACCGCCATGCCACCACTCACGACATAGATCGCTATCTACATTGCCATCTGAAGTGAGCATACCAAACACCACACCATCAACACCCAACGCTTTACATGTGGCAATATCGTGTTTCATCACCTCTACCTCAAGTGGTGAATAGAGAAAATCACCCGATCGAGGACGTATGATTACATTTAGATTTATGTCGATAGACTTCCTAGCCATAAGAATCTCACCATACGAAGGCGTTGTGCCCCCTTCTGGGATGGCAGCGCACAACTCCACTCTACTTGCCCCACCTTTCTCAGCCTCAATACAACTTTGCACCGAATTGGCACAAATTTCAATTACATGTTGATTTACCATAGCAGCGATGTTTTATAGATTGATATATTGCCCTTTGCATCTGAAACTTCGAGTGAAAGGTTATGCCTTCCACCTTTTTTTATTACAGATGGATCCATTGTATGTTTTATCACAGCACTTTTTGCGTCATATTCAAAAAGCACCCACTTGTCGTCTATATATCCGTTGTAGGATTCTATCCCCGACAAATCATCACTTATTCTAAACGAAATAGAACTTTGCACCCCATTTTTAGATGAGAAAAGAGGCGAAATTTTAGGACGTATAGTATCGCACACAACCACATAACGACCAGGCGCGCCGACACTGGTTGAAACATAACCACTACTATATGCGCCACCTGCCGATGAAACTCTACCAGATGGAGATAGCTGTCCAATAAGCAGCTTAGAGAGAGCGACCCCATTTGAATTATCAACTTTGATCAATAACTTAGCCGACTTATTAAAGGGGGCAACATTGTCGGCGATAACAGCTACATGCGACATACTAAATTTAATATCTTGCTCCGACCAGACATTCAAAAAAGATGATTGCTGCAACGAGTAAGGAGAGAGCGAAAACTCCATCACTGAATCTTTGTGCGTGTAGTACTTATCGGCATTCACTAACTCACCTTGCGGCATTGGCATAACATCTGTGGCACTATTTCCTGCTTTCACCACGAACGACAATGTAGATTTGTTTCCATTCTCATCTTCCGATACCAAGGTAAATTGCTGCGGTGCAATAAGCTCATGTTTGTATATCACCCCATCGTTTGTTTTCGACGCATAGATCGACAGTTTATTCTCAGGAGCTACGTAGGTGCGAATTATATCGTTTCGTGTGTGGTTACTCTCTGGATAGAGCTTAAATCCATTTATGGCACGTCCAAAATCAAAAGATAGATGATCTATGTTGTAACCCCAAAACTCATTCTCACCACGTAGAAGCCGCATGGAGGTAACACCAAAAATATTAGAGGAATTGCTTTTCACCTCAGTCACTTCAAAAGCGAGATAACTATCACGATTTATGGTGATAGTGTCTTGAGAGAGAACATATTTGCCACCTCCTCTACTGATAGAGGTGTATTTGCCAGAGGGGATATGTATTGGTATGCCATAGTTACGATCTATCTCAACCACTCGTAGCGACACTATCTTAGGAGGGATGTTGTCGGTGATTGTAATATCGCATGTTTTTAACGGACTTAACATCAAACCCGATGCAAGACTACGCATCTCGAAATGGAGATGCGGACCACCACTCGATCCGCTATTACCACTATAACCTATTATCTCACCCTGCTTAACAGGAAAATCATTAGGCTTTAGATATAAATCTATTTTGAATGTTTTATTATTGTATTGATTCTTCTTTATAAAATTCGCCACTGCTGGGACATACCTACTTAGATGACCACACACCACCATGACACCTTGCGAAGGGTGGTTGATGTAGATGGCATTGCCATAGCCAGAGGGCGAAACACTCACGCGCGACACATATCCGTCTGCCACAGCCACAATAGGCTCACCTATCACTCCTTTTGTTTTAAAATCTACTCCTCCATGGAAATGCGTTGAGCGCAACTCTCCAAAATTTGCCGACAATGCAAGAGGAATATTAAGTGGGGCAACATATTGTACAGCCTTCTCTTGAGCGTATAGGTCTGTGAAGAGAGTTGAATATATTATAAGAATCCATGCACTAAACTTCATTACAAAGATTTTTTGATGTTTGGCAACTGTAAGCCATAACCTTTAATTTTGTCTTCACGTTTCAAAAGCAACGCAAAAAGAAGCCCTATGACCCCAAACGACATAAATATCAACATTGGAAGAGTGTAGTCGTAAGTGGTTGTTTCCACTGAGTTTATCATGGTTGTGCCTGTGATACAGTACTTTTTAAGCACATAACCGATCAGTAGCGGAACACCCGACAGACCCCAGTTTTGAACATAGAAAATCAACGCATATGCAGTTCCCAACTTCTTCTGGTCTATAATCTTAGCAACAGAAGGCCACATTGCCGACGGCACAAGTGAGAAAGCAATTCCCAAAGTGCACATGAGTATTGCAGCAATAACCCACCAATTGAAAAAACTAACAGCAAAAAGAGCATGCACAACAATCAACATACACGATCCGATGATCATTATTGTGGCTCCTTTACCCTTACGGTCGTAGATGCTACCGAAAAGAGGTGTAAGAAAGAGAGTCCCCATCGGCAATATGCTTGGTATCAACCCTGCAATAGATGGATCTAAATGAAATTTTATCACCATCAGTTCGGTGGCATATTTCAAAAATGGAAATACAGCAGAATAGAATGTAAGACATAAGAAAGCTATATACCAAAAAGCTTTAATTTTAACTATATCGAGAATATCTCTGATTCTGAAATCTTCTTTATCTACTTTAGCCTCATCACCCAACTGCTTGTCTAACTTACGGTCAGAAGCACAAAACACAACAAAAGAGAGCAGACCAATGCAAAGCAAAACCAAACACAAAAGTATTGGTTTACTAGGATGCCCCATCTTCTCAGCAATTATAGGCGAAACAGCAAGTGCTAGCAGAGTTCCTATACGCCCAAAAGCCACATTCATACCTAAAGCTAGAGCCAACTCCTTTCCTTTAAACCATTTGACTATTATTTTCGATGCAGTAATTCCTATCGCCTCAACACCCACTCCAAATATGGCATATCCACATGCTGCAAACAACACCTGACGATTTAACTCCCAACCAAATATATCTATCACAGGGTTTTCAAATGTTGTTGATATTGCCCAATATTTGATTGATGTTCCAACAATCATCACACAAGTGGCAGTGGTACCAGTGAATCTAATTCCAAATTTATCCAACACTATACCGCTTACAATCAACATGAAAGCGAATATATTCAACCAACCATAACCGCTGGTAAAGAATCCGTACTCTTGGCTATCCCAACCGAGCGTCTGTTCTAGCATTGTTTTGAGCGGTGCCATCACATCGGTCAAAAAATATCCACTCATCATGGTGAATGAAACAAGCAAAACTACACTCCAACGAGCAGCTGCTGAGTCGTTTATTTTCTTTTTTATTAGTTCGGTCATAGTAATTAGTATGGGTTAATTAAAATTGGAAATATATAAATGGCTGTATGTCAGGAGATTTAGTTTGCATTATGATCCATATAAGCATTGTAATTACAACCGCCTTTACAGGCAATGGAATGTACAAAGATAGTTCTTTAAGTTTATCATCCCACCTTTCTGGAAGAAAATGAAATACAAAACCAAGACACATCAATATTAACACCCACCTATAACCACTTATAAAATCTAGTAATAAATTAGGACGGAAGTCTGTAAATATCTGAGAGAGCATTTGTTGCACAATATTAAGATCAGCAGCACGGAAGAATATCCATGTGAAACAGACAAAATTGAATGTTATGATTATACCCAATATCCTACGCCAGCCACTAGTCATATCCATTCCTTGTGCTTTAAACGATGGGAAATGCTGCATGACGAATTTGTGCACTCCGAGTCCTATTCCGTGTAAGCCGCCCCATATAATAAATTTGAACGATGCTCCATGCCATAATCCACCGATAAGCATTGTTATCATAAGGTTTATGTAGGTGCGTACGCGTCCTTTCCTGTTTCCTCCGAGTGATATATAGAGGTAGTCTTTCAACCAACTCGACAGTGAAATATGCCAACGTCGCCAAAACTCAGTGATGGTGGCACTCTTATATGGTGAATCAAAGTTCTTATTAAAACGGAAACCAATCATTAATGCGATCCCTATCGCAATATCAGAATAACCAGAGAAGTCACAATATATCTGAAGTGCATATCCGTATATTGCCATCAAGTTTTCCAATCCACTATAAGCCATTGGAGCATCAAACACTCCATCCACAAAATTCAGACTTATATAATCCGATATTATAGATTTCTTAAACAAACCGATAAGTATCAGTATATACCCTTCGCAAAATATTTCACGAGTGATAAAAATAGACTTTTGGTATATCTGAGGTATGAAATCACGCGCCCTGACAATCGGACCTGCAACAAGTTGAGGGAAGAACGATATATAGAATAGATAGTCTATCCAATATGGCACTGAGTGTATTCTCTTTCGATATATGTCGATTATGTAACTCATCGACTGGAAAGT
>JAVVZN010000071.1:0-6738 GCA_036650555.1 Rikenellaceae bacterium | reverse complement strand
CAATAGCCATAGATCATAACGATGCTATAATTCATGGTGGCTACAAACCAACCGGATGTTACTGGCTCGACGTACGCTACGGTGGATTTGCCACGAGTTCTTACTACACGCCTATTTTGAGTCAATGGGTCACAGACTTCAACGCAGCGAAGGTAAAATGGGATTACACCAATGCTTTATGGGCAGTGGAGAGATCAATAGATCGTTACGTCTACAAAAATGCCACCTCTATTTTGCTCGATAGCACCACAAAATTCACCTTCGACATGTTGTTCAAACCTAAGAATAGAGAGTTTAAACGACTTCTCGAAACCCCAATGGGCAACAGCTACTTAAAAGATTTTGCTATTGAGGTTGTGAAACGCGACTCTCTCGGAGGTGATGAATCAACCGACTTGCTAGTTGTCAATTTTGCCTCACAGCGCAACATTTCGCGTATTTATGGCACCTCTTCAACCGAAACCGAAGATGCCTACTACAAGCTCGACAAAGATATTGCGCAGCTAGTAGAATATCTTGACAATAATATTGGATCACAGAATTTCGTTATAGTCTTGACTTCAAGCCACGGCATGAGCGATAATGTAACAAAAAAGGAGGCATCAAACGAAGGTAAGTTTAATGCTATGCAATTTAAAGTGCTGATAAGCGGATTTCTAAATGCACAACTAGGTGCTGACAATTGGGTGGTGAGTTACAGAAACCGTCAAATATATCTAAATCGGAGATTGATTTATGAAAAGAATCTATCGCTACAAGATATACAAAATAGGGTAGCCACATTTGCATTGCAATTTGCAGGAGTTGCAAATGCTGTGACAGCCACTACACTGCAAACTAATTACTTTGGCAAAGGCATATTAAGCAAGATGCAAAATAGTTTTTTTCCTCGCCACAGCGGTGATTTGATGATAAATTTACTTCCAGGATGGATAGAACTTGACGATGAAAACGATGTTACCACCTCATCACTTTGGGGTTCGTCTTACGAATACGACTCGCATATTCCGCTTATATTCTACGGGAAAGGCATTAATCCGCAGATCATACACTCTCCAGTGGATCTGGTAGACGTTGCCCCAACAATATGTGAGATGGTGGGAGTTACAAATCCTAACGCATCATCAGGAAAAGCTATTAATGAAATAATATCTTCAAAATAGAGTAATAAAATGACAATTAACGAATTACAGGATCAGATTATCAGTGATTTTATGATATTTGATGATTGGATGGATCGCTACAATTTTCTAATCGACCTAAGTAAAGAGCTTCCAATAATGGACTCAAAACACAAAACAGATCAATATTTGATTGACGGATGCCAATCAAGAGTATGGATCAATTGTGAACAAAAAGATGGCAAACTATATTTCTCAGCAGATAGTGATGCAATCATAGCAAAAGGGCTAATAGCTCTACTTGTTAAGGTGTTAAACGGTCAAAGTGCCGAGGATATTTACAATGCCGACCTCTATTTTATTGATAAGATAGGGATGAAAGACAACTTAACACCTACACGTGCAAACGGACTTGTGTCGATGATAAAACAGATGAAAATGTTTGCATTAGCATTTATGAACACAAAACAGTAGAAAGCACACGTGCTCAAATATTAACATTACTAATTTATGGTAACGGTAGAAGATATTTTAACGATAGAAGGTGATATTGTAAACACGCTTAAAAATATATACGATCCTGAAATACCAGTAAACATATATGATCTCGGATTGATTTACGAGATTGATGTTGAACCTACTGGAGAGGCGAACATAAGAATGACACTAACGGCACCAAATTGTCCGATGGCAGATGAGCTATTATCGCAGGTAAACGAAGATGTGGCTAAGGTGAAAGGGGTGACCAAGGTGAATGTTACCCTTACTTTTGAGCCAGAATGGAGTCGCGATATGATCTCAGAGGAGGCCCTATTAGAGATGGGATTATTATAATTGATTGTTTTACAATTTTAAAATAGATAGATAATGGATGCAAAATATATAGAACAAGTAGTTGATATATTGAAGAAAGGCGGAATTATTTTGTACCCAACCGATACAGTTTGGGGGATAGGATGTGATGCCACAAATGCCGAGGCTGTGGCTAAAATTTATGCGCTCAAACAGCGTAGCGAAAGCAAGAGCATGATTGTGATTATGGATTCTCTCGATCGTGTGTCGTTGTTTTTCAACGATCTTCCTGCTGTGGCTTATGAGTTGATGGAACTTAGCGATAAGCCGCTTACACTAATACTCGACAGCCCTAAACGGATAGCGTCGAACCTTGTTGCCGACGACGACACATTAGCTGTTCGTGTGGCAGATCATGAGTTTTGCAAAGCCGTATGCCGAAAATTGGCACGTCCACTAGTTTCCACCTCTGCAAATATATCGGGCGAGCCAACACCAACCAAATTTGAAGAGATAAACTCAGTAATTAAAGAGGGTGTAGATTTGGTGGTTGATAAAATATATCAGAAAGGGGCAACAGGTAAACCATCATCTATAATTAAATTAGGGAAAGATAGATCAGTAAAAATAATACGCCAGTGATAAAATCAGAGATACAAATAAGATTTTCAGACATGGACATTCTGAATCATGTTAATAATGTGGTGCTTCAAGAGTATTATGATATTGGGAAAAGCGATTACTTCACAAAAGTGCTCAACCTGCCAATAACATGGAATGAAAGAGGTTTTATTGCAGCATCTACTGCCTCGTCGTATCTTTCAGAGGTGCATATGACCGATAAACTTATGGTGACAACAAAAGTTCAGAAGCTAGGAACCAAAAGTATAACAATATATCAAGAGATTATAAACACAATAGACGGCGAGGTGAAAAGTTTCAGCACCTCAATTTTAGTGGCATTCGACATTAAAAATCACTTGTCGATTGTGATCCCTTCCTCTTGGAGGCAAGATATAGAAAACTACGAAGAGATAGATAAAAATGAGTAAAAACCTTAAAGAGTTCAATACCTTTGCAATAGATGCTTCATGCAATGAGTTCAAAGTTTTTAGTAACGAGAACCAGCTTGCAGAGCTTTTCTCATCTCCTATATCCAAATGGATGGTGTTGGGAGGAGGAAGCAATATTCTCTTCACCAAAGACTACAATGGCACTATCATTCATCCGCTTATCAAAGGAATAGAGCAGAGAATAGGCGATGAGGGCAAGGTGTGTTTATCGGTTGGGGCAGGAGAAACATGGGATGATCTGTGTGGCTATGCGGCAGAGCATAATCTATGGGGAATCGAAAATCTATCGGGGATCCCAGGTAATGTTGGGGCATCGCCAGTTCAAAACATTGGGGCTTATGGCTGTGAGGCAGGAGATACTTTGAAAGAGGTGCGTTTTTTCGACACTCATGATAAAACATTCAAAACGATCAGTGGCAGCGATTGTAAGCTAGCCTATCGTAATTCAATATTTAAAACAGAGCTTAAAGAGATAGCTATCATCACCTATGTGGTGTTTGAACTATCCACCACGCCATCTCCTAATTTAGGATATGGAGCATTGAGCGAGAGAGTGGAAGGCAGAGGAGGTGCAACACTCGAAAATATTCGTAATTCGGTTATCGAGATACGTGACGAGAAATTACCCGACCCAAAGAAGCTAGGCAATGGAGGTAGCTTTTTCAAAAATCCTATCGTCAGTAGTAGCACATTCAATTCTTTACAAAAGCAATATCAAACTATTGCCCACTATAAAGTTGGCGACGATTACAAAATTCCTGCTGCTTGGCTCATTGAGCATAGCGGATGGAAAGGTAGGCGTGTTGGATTGGTGGGAGTTCACACCACACAGCCTTTAGTGCTTGTCAATTATGGAGGGGCAACTGGAAACGATGTTCTAAATCTATCAGAACATATAGTAGCCGATATATATGCAAAATTCAGTATCACATTGGAACGCGAAATAAATGTAGTGTAATGTTAGAGCGTATCAAACAATATATCAAAGAGCACAATCTATTTACCATGCAAGATAACATAGTGTGCGGTGTCAGTGGCGGAATTGACTCAATGACCATGTGTAATCTACTAATAGAAAGTGGATATAAAGTGTCGATTGCGCATTGTAACTTCTCTCTTCGTGATGCTGAGGCAGATCTTGATGAGGAGCTGGTACGCCAATTTGCTGCAAAGAAAGGGGTTCGGTTTCATGTAGTGAAATTCCAAACAAAACAGTATGCCGCTGAAAACAACCTCTCCACCCAAATGGCTGCACGTGATTTGCGCTACGCATGGTTTGAAAAGTTATGTAAGGAGAACAGCTACACAAAAATAGCCATTGCACATAATGCAAATGATAGTATTGAAACTTTTTTCATAAATCTTATGCGTGGCACTGGAGTTAATGGATTGGGTGGCATTGTAGGTGTAAACGATAAGGTGGTGCGTCCATTGCTGTTTGCTTTCAGAAAAGAGATAGAAGAGTATGCTGAGATCAGCAACATAAAGTACCGTACAGATAGCTCAAACCTGCACGATCACTACCTACGAAACTGGATAAGATTGGATCTGCTGCCAAAGATTGTAGATCGTCAATCTACTTTTCTTCCGATCATGTTATCGAATATCGACCACATTACATCTCACAACTCATTAGTGAAGCAGCTAATAGCTAAGGTAGCCTCTGAGGTGGTAGATGGCAATGTGATAGATATTGCAAGGATAAAAACTTATGGCGCTGATTCCATCGAGTTACTTTACGAACTTATCAAACAATGGGGTTTCGCAGCCAAAGATGCTGCATCTATCATGAGGTCAAACCAGAGCGGTAAAATATTTTTCTCTGAGAACTATGAGGCATTATTAGATAGAGAAAAACTTATCATACGTAAGATTACAATAGAAGAAAACAACTTGCCAATCGTTATCGACTCTCCACAAACCATAGAAGGGGTAGTGAGTGTGGAGATATGCGGCTATGAGAGTAACTACAAAAATGCACCTAAAGATGTGGCATATCTTGATGGCGACTCTGCAACGTTTCCGCTTACATTACGTCGTTGGAGAGATGGCGATAAATTCTCACCATTAGGTGTTAATGGAGAGAAAAAGGTGAGTGATTTTCTAATAGACATAAAATCTACTATGTTTGAGAAAGAACATCAAATGGTGGTAGAAAGCCGCTATCTAGTGGCATGGCTCGTTGGAAAACGAATAAGTGAAAAATTTAAAATCACACCAACCACTAAAAAAATCATCAAAATAAGCTATCTTTGCAAAGAACCAAAAGAAAAACTGAATAAATAGTGGAACTTGATACAATAAAACTACGTTTTGGCATTATAGGAAATAATCCCGAAATAAACCGTGCACTTGAAGTGGCGCTAAAAGTGGCTTCAACCGATTTATCTGTGCTCATTACAGGCGAAAGTGGAGTTGGTAAGGAGTTTTTCCCTCAGATCATACACACCAACTCACCTCGCAAACATGGTAACTACATTGCAGTAAACTGCGGTGCTATTCCGGAAGGAACAATCGACTCAGAACTATTTGGACATGAAAAAGGATCGTTCACTGGAGCAAACGAGAGTAGAAAAGGTTATTTTGAAATAGCCGATGGAGGTACAATATTCCTAGATGAGGTGGCAGAACTGCCGCTCACCACCCAGGTAAGATTATTGCGTGTGATACAAACAGGCGAGTTTATAAAAGTAGGATCATCAAAGGTTCAGAAAACAAACGTCAGGGTTGTGGCAGCCACAAACATAAATCTTGTCAGCGCAATTCAACAAGGACATTTTCGCGAAGATCTATATTACAGATTAAACACAGTTCCCATAATAGTAATTCCTCTACGTAAACGCAAGGAAGACATATATTTGTTGTTCCGTAAATTCGTGTCCGACATAGCATTACAATACAAAATGCCAGCTATATCACTCACCGACTCAGCGCGCGTGTTGCTCGAAAACTATATGTGGCCAGGCAACATACGTCAGCTAAAGAATGTTGCTGAACAAATATCAGTCATAGAAGAGAATAGAATTATAAGTGAAACAACGCTAGAAAAATATCTTCCTGCCATTTCATCGTCACCTGCAATCCCAACACGAAATCAAGGCGGTGATAGAAACCACGATAATCAAGGTGGCTTTGCTATTGATCGGGAGATGATGTATTCAGTGCTCCGCGAGATGCGTATGGATATATCTGACATAAAACGCATGATACTCGAATTAAAAGGCACTAACACCTCAGCGCCAACAGACAGTCGCCACTGGGATAGAGTTCTTGCCACCCCGGTTAGCGAATATCCAGGTCTGCCAGCCCCAAAAGATAATTTTGATGCAGCAGAAGTGGTTTACGACACAGCAGAAGAGGAGCTCACTAAAGAGGCAGCACAACGAGAGGCAATCATTCGCGCCTTAAACCGCCATCAAGGAAAGCGAAAAGAGGCAGCAAAAGAGTTGTTTATATCAGAACGCACACTATATCGTAGAATTAAAGAGTTAGGAATTGATGAAAATAAATATTAAGTCACAAATATTAAGAGTAGTTTCATTAATCTCGTGTATAATTATTATTAGCGCGTGCACAATGAGTTACTCATTTACTGGAGCCTCTATCCCAGTTGATGCCAAAACATTTAGTGTTGATCAAATACAAAACGTTTCAACAATGGTTGTTCCGCAGCTTAGTTCAACTCTTACAGATGCGTTGAAAGATAGGTTTTCTCGACAAACACGTCTGTCGCAGATCCGTGAAGATGGTGA
>JAVVZN010000070.1:0-6790 GCA_036650555.1 Rikenellaceae bacterium | reverse complement strand
CAAATTAAAACAGCTTCTAAAACAGCTTCTTTTTTTATCGTAAAATTGAGCTATAACAATTAGTAAAACAAAAATTCGGCTATTTCTAAGAAATATTGCCGATTTTTTTATATTTTTGCAAATTGTACATGTTATAATTTTTTCAGAACTAATTACAAACAGCGTTTTAGTATATAGCGTTTAACATTTTAAATATGATGGAATTAGAGTTAAGTGAGCAGCAACAAATTCGCCGCGCATCACTTCAGGCGATTCGTGATCTGGGAATAGATCCATATCCGGCAGAGATGTTCGATGTCAATAGCACCTCAAAGAGCATACATGAGGGTTATAGCGCCGAGTGTGCCGATAAGTTTTCAGCAGTATCTGTGGCAGGACGTATCATGACCCGTAGAATTATGGGTAATGCGTCGTTTTTTGAGTTACAAGATAGCACAGGACGTATTCAAGTCTACATAAAACGTGATGAAGTTTGTGCCGAAGGCGATCCTACTCTCTACAACACCGTATTCAAAAAGCTACTCGATATAGGTGATTATGTTGGAGTTAAAGGCTATGCGTTTGTTACTCAAACAGGTGAGTTGTCGATTCATTGTAAGGAGTTTAAACTTCTTAGCAAATCTATACGCCCATTGCCTATTGTAAAAGAGAAAGATGGTCAAACTTTTGATGCTTTCACAGATCCAGAGCAGCGTTATCGTCAGCGTTATCTCGATCTTATCGTAAATCCGCAGGTGCGCGACACATTTCTAAAACGCACTAAAATAATAAATACTATGCGTGAGTTCTTCAACGCAAAAGATTACGTTGAAGTTGAAACCCCAATCTTGCAGCCTATCCCAGGTGGCGCGTCGGCACGTCCGTTTATCACTCACCACAACACTCTTGACATGCCGCTTTATTTGCGTATTGCAAATGAACTATATCTGAAACGTTTGATAGTAGGAGGCTTTGAAGGTGTCTACGAATTTGCAAAAGACTTCCGTAATGAGGGAATGGATAGAACTCATAATCCCGAATTTACTGTTATGGAGATCTACATCGCCTATAAAGATTATCAATGGATGATGGATTTCACTGAAGAGATGTTAGAAAAAGTGGCTCTTGCTCTTCACGGTAAAACCACAGTTCAAGTAGGTGAGCATGAGATAAATTTCTGTCGTCCGTTCCGTCGTTTGACAATGACCGACGCAATAAAAGATAAAACTGGCTACGACATCACTCTTCAAAACGAAGAGCAGTTGCGCGCTAAATGTAAAGAGCTACACGTCCCTATTGATGAGTCGTTCGGAAAAGGTAAGATGATAGATGCTATGTTTGGTCAATTCTGTGAAGATGAGTTGATCCAACCAACATTCATCACCGACTATCCAACTGAGATGTCGCCTCTTTGTAAGCGTCATAGAAAAAACCCAGATCTCACAGAGCGATTTGAACTATTTGTGGCTGGTAAAGAGTTATGTAACGCATATTCAGAGCTAAACGATCCTATCGACCAGTTGGAGCGTTTCCAAGATCAGCTTAAACTATCTGAGAAAGGTGATGATGAGGCAATGTTTATCGACATGGATTATGTTCGTGCATTGGAATACGGCATGCCAAACTGCTCTGGAATGGGCATCGGCATAGATCGCCTTACTATGTTTATGACTGGGGCATCGTCTATTCAAGATGTGTTACTGTTCCCTCAAATGAAGCCTGAGTTTAAGGCAGCTGAAAAAGAGATAAGTGAATAAATTCTAATATAATAAAATAGAAAACATGAGAAAAAAAATTGTTGCAGGTAACTGGAAAATGAATACTACACCTGCTGATGGTGTAGAACTAGCAAAAGCTGTTAAAGCTGCATCTTCAGATGTTGCAAATGATGTAACACTTATTGTTGCACCTCCATTCACTCATCTATGTGGAGTTGGTAAAGAACTATGTGGATCAAAAGTGGCTCTTTCTGCTCAAGATTGTGCTACTGAGAAAAGCGGTGCTTACACAGGCGAAGTTGCTGCAAATATGATCTCTGCAATCGGTGCAAAATATGTGATTTTAGGTCACTCAGAACGTCGTGAATATTATGGTGAAACATCGGCTACCCTAAATAAAAAAATGGTTCAAGCCTATGCAAACGCTCTAACTCCTATCTACTGTGTTGGTGAGAAACTTGCTGAACGTGAGAGTGGAAAACATTTTGAGATTGTCAAAGCACAATTAGAAGAGGTGGTCTACAACCTTACTCCTGATCAATTCGATTCTTTGATCGTGGCTTACGAACCAGTCTGGGCAATTGGCACAGGCAAAACTGCATCGGCAGAGCAAGCACAAGAGATTCATGCTTATATTCGTGAAGTGTTGGCTGCTAAATTTGGTGCAAAAGCTGCATCTACACCAATCCTTTATGGTGGTAGCTGTAAACCATCTAACGCTGCTGAAATTTTCGCTAAAGCCGATGTTGATGGCGGTCTTATCGGAGGTGCTGCATTAGTTGCTGCCGACTTTATAGCAATAGCTAAATCATTCTAGGGATCATAGATCGCATGAGTTCCAAAATCACTTATGCGATCAAAACTCCTTATTCGATAATTTAAAACAGAAAATATGAAAAAAGCATTTGTATTCCCCGGACAAGGTGCGCAATTTGTTGGCATGGGTAAAGATCTATACGACAATCACGCAGTTGCAAAAGAGATGTTTGAAAAGGCAAATGAAATATTGGGCTTCAGAATTACTGATATTATGTTTAGTGGCACAGATGAGCAACTTAAACAAACCAATGTAACACAACCTGCTATATTTCTTCATTCGGTAATACTTGCTAAAACTCTAGGTGCTGATTTCTGTCCAGATATGGTGGCAGGTCACTCACTGGGAGAATTTAGTGCGCTTGTTGCTGCTGGAGCTTTGAGTTTTGAGGAAGGGTTGAAGTTGGTGTCAAAACGTGCTGATGCAATGCAAAAGGCGTGTGTGCAAAACCCATCTACTATGGCTGCTATACTTGGCTTAGACGATGCTATTGTTGAGAAAACTTGCGCGTCGATTGATGATGTGGTTGTTCCTGCAAACTACAACTGTCCAGGTCAGCTTGTGATCTCAGGTTCAAATGCTGGCATTGATAAAGCTTGTGAGCTACTGTTAGAGGCTGGTGCAAAACGTGCTTTAAAACTGCCTGTTGGTGGTGCATTCCACTCTCCACTTATGGAGCCTGCACGTGTTGAGTTAGAGGCTGCCATTAAAGAGGCTGTAATCACATCTCCTGTATGTGCTGTCTATCAAAATGTTGATGCAAAACCTTACACATGCCCAGAGCAAATAAAGGAAAATCTTATCAAGCAGCTTACTGCTCCTGTGCGTTGGACTCAAACAGTTCAAAACATGATAGCAGATGGTTTGACAGATGTCACAGAACTAGGTCCAGGTGCAGTTTTATGTGGCTTGGTGAAAAAAGTAAATCGTGAAATGCCTTGTCAAAGCCGACAAGTGTAATTTTATTGGCGTCTGGTAAAAATTTCAAATGTAGTGCGTAATCATATGATTTACTTTCATATATAGCATATATATGTACTACGCACTTTCAGTGCTTCAAAAAACAAAAAACCTCTAAGAGGATTTTCGGGAGTTGCCGTGCAGCTCCTATGGTTTTGCCTTCAAGTAAGGCATAAGTCTTACTAGATAACAATAGCTTAGTATTTAAAGCCGACATATATGTCGGCTTTTTTTTTGAAAAAATCCATCATTCTTTTATTTTTATCCATTTTTAAAATAGTAAATAAATTGTTACTTTACAAAATAATTTTAAGAAGCTGGTAACAAATTAAAACAGCTTCTAAATCAGCTTTTTAATATAATAACCCTATATAATTATGAAAAAGATATTTAATATTGCATTGTTTGCACTATTGCTTACAGCGTGTTCCGAGTCGGTTGATCTGTCGGGCACGTGGAAGTTTGCTCTCGATCCCGATAATGTGGGGATGAAAGAAGAGTGGTTTAAAAAAGAGCTGACAGATACTATCTCTCTCCCAGGATCACTTCAAGAGCAAGGATTTGGCTACGATGTCGAAGTGAATACAAAATGGACTGGGAATGTTGTTGATAGCTCTTGGTTTAAAGACGATCACTACGAAACATATCGTAAAGCAGGATCGGTAAAAGTGCCTTTCTGGTTGAATCCCGACAAACATTATGTGGGTGTGGCTTGGTATCAAAAAGAGATCGAGGTGCCTAGTGGTTGGGAGAAACATCCAATAATTTTAAATTTGGAGAGAACGCATTGGCAAACAACATTATATATTGATGGCAAAGAATATGGTAGTCAAAATAGCCTATCAACACCTCATAAATATGAGCTAAAAGGGTTGTCGGCAGGCAAACATTTCTTGTCGTTAAGAGTAGACAACAATGAGATTGTGCCAATTGGCGTTAATGCTCATAGTATATCTGATCACACGCAGTCGAATTGGAATGGAGTTATTGGTGATATATCTCTCACCGCAGAGCCCGATGTTTATATTAGTAGTGTGGCAATATATCCCGATGTAGTAAATAAAAAGATAGAGATAAAAACGAGTATCGTCAATACTCTAAATGAGAAGACAAAATCAACCATTACAAATGATGTCATGCTGCTTGGCGATAAAACAAAATCGGCAGTCACACTATCAGAAGATGTTGAATTGGGTCAAGGTGCAAACGTGCTGACATCTGTTGTTGATATGGGAAGTGATGTCCAGTTATGGGACGAATACACTCCAAACCTCTATAATCTAACAACTACCATTAATACCGATGGCAATGTTTCAATAAAAAATGAGCAGTTCGGCATGAGAGAGATTAAAGCCAACGGACGTCGTTTTGAGATCAATGGCAAACCTATATTTCTTAGAGGCACGCTCGAATGTTGCATCTTTCCACTCACAGGTTATCCAGCAATGGATAAAGCATATTGGACTAAAATTTATCATACAGTGCAGAACTTTGGGTTGAACCATGTGCGGTTTCACTCATGGTGTCCGCCTAGTGTGGCATTTCAAGTTGCTGATAGCATGGGGGTCTATTTGCAAGTTGAGTGTGGTGGCTGGGCCAATGTTGGCGATGGCGGTGCGCAAGATGAGTGGTTTATGGCAGAGAGTGAGCGAATAGTAAAAGAGTATGGCAATCATCCTTCGTTCTGTCTTATGGCTTATGGTAACGAGCCTGGCGGAGCAAATCAACGCGAATATCTTAGCCGTTTTGCAAGCCATTGGCAAGCTAAAGACTCACGTCACCTCTACACAGGTGGCGCTGGATGGCCATATATTGAGAGTGCCGACTACTACAACAATGCTGCACCTCGTATTCAAGCATGGGGTGGTGGATTGAAAAGCATAATAAATGCTGAACCGCCAAAGACCACATATGATTTTACAGATAAAATACAAAGCATTCCAATTCCTTATGTCAGCCATGAGATAGGTCAATGGTGTGTATATCCTAATTTCAATGAGATAGAAAAATATACTGGTGTGTTGAAAGCTAAGAATTTTGAGATATTCAAAGAAACATTGGCTAATAAACATATGGGTGATATGTCGGAGAAATTTTTGATGGCATCTGGAAAGCTACAAACATTATGTTATAAAGCCGATATAGAGGCTGCGCTCAGAACGCCTGAATTTGCTGGTTTTCAACTTCTCGATCTTCATGATTTTCCAGGACAAGGCACAGCACTTGTTGGAGTGCTTGATGCTTTTTGGGACACAAAAGGCTATGTCACAGATAAAGAGTATAGCATGTTTTGTAATCGCACTGTGCCACTTGCCCGTATGGAAAAATTGATATGGAAAGGCTTTGAAACATTCAAAGCTGGAATAGAGATGTCGCATTTTGAACAGGAACCTGTAAAAGATGCAGTTGTTGAGTGGAAAATTACAGATAAAAGCGGTAAAATATACAAAAAAGGCTCTATGAAAAGAGATCTTCCTATCAATAACTGCATAAAAATAGGTGATGTTGAGTTTGCGTTAGACGATATAAAAGAGGCTATGCAGCTTACATTAACCGTTTCTATTGCTGATGGAAAGGCAGAAAATAATTGGAATTTCTGGGTATATCCCGATGTTAAAATTGATGCAGCCGATATCTATATCACTTCTACTCTCGATGCTCGTGCTAAACAAATACTTTCAGATGGGGGCAAAGTGATGCTTGCATTAAACCGCGGTTCAGTTAAGCCTGAGATGGGAGGTGATGTGAAGGTTGGGTTCTCTTCAATATTTTGGAATACAGCATGGACTAGATCTCAAGCACCGCATACCCTCGGAATATATTGCGATCCAAATGCACCTGCTCTTGCTCAGTTTCCAACAGAATATCATAGCGATTATCAATGGTGGGAGGTGACAAGTAGCTCAGATGCTATGAATTTAGATAGTTTCCCTGCTGATGTGAAACCATTGATCTACTTGATTGACGACTGGTTCACAAATCGTAAACTTGCTTTAGCATTTGAAACAAATGTTGGTAAGGGTAAATTACTTGTGACAAGTATAGACTTTAAAACTGATATAAATAATCGGGTTGCTGCTAGACAACTACAATATAGTCTTATAGAATATATGAAAAAAGATAAATTTAATCCAAACACTAACCAAACTATCCAAAACATTGAGAGCCTTATAAAGTAATAAGGGGTTAAACGAAGATAGCCGACTGCGAGGTCGGCTATCTTCGTTTAGTCGTCGCTGGAAAGTAATCCTACGGCACTTTTTCAGCGACGACTATTTACATCGTTACTTCAAATAAAAAATAGGAGTAACCCCAA
>JAVVZN010000069.1:0-6937 GCA_036650555.1 Rikenellaceae bacterium | reverse complement strand
ATGGTCATGGTGATGAGCCTGGTCATCAATTTGCATATATGTTTGCCGAGGCAGGAGCTCCTGAGAAAGCGGCAGTTTTGATAAATATGGTGGCAGACTCTCTCTACAATGACTCGCGTAATGGCATGCCAAACAACGACGATTGCGGACAGATGTCGGCATGGTATATATTCTCGTCAATGGGTTTCTATCCTGTGTCGCCTGCAAGCGGACACTACATTATAGGTGCGCCTATGATAGATGGTGTGTCGATAAAAACTGATGCAGGTAAGGTGTTTACCATGAAAGCTCATGGGCTGACAAGTAAAAATAAATATGTTAAGAGTGTTGCTCTCAATGGTCAGAAACTAACTCGTAACTACATCACACATAGCGAAATAATGGAAGGTTCAACACTCGAATTTGAGATGACATCGGAGCCTGTGAATTTTCTTAAAGCCAAATAATAATGTCACATATTATGATTTGCCTATACTTTAAAATAAAATATAGGCAAATCATTCTTAAATATAAATAAAATTATTAATTTTGTTGGAATTATCATTGTAAATATCCTGTTATTATGAAGAAATTGTTAGTCGGTCTACTGTTATTTTGTGCCATATCGTTTGGTGTCGTAAATTATAGTTCTGCTTTAGTTACATCAACCGAGTCGGTTGAGGCTGCACAGTTATATAGTGCGTTGAAAAGTTCTGAGAATGTTGTGTCGGTTGAAAAACTCGAAACAGAGCTTTTTCCAGAGCGTTATCTTGTTAAAATCAAACAACCTATTGATCATAAAAATCCTGAAAAAGGTACATTTATCCAGCGGTTTATAGTGTCGCATATTGATTTCAATGCTCCAGTGGTTTTAGTTACTGAAGGATATGGTGGAGCATATGGTTTGAATCCAAAATACAGAGATGAAATCTCTCGTAAATTAAACTCTAATCAAGTGGTGGTGGAGCATCGTTATTTTCTCGAATCAACTCCTAAACCTTGTGATTGGCAATATATGACAGGCGAAAACTCGGCTAGTGATCTTCATAACATCACTATGTTGTTGAAAAAACTTTATACAGGCAAATGGATCTCAACTGGCATTAGCAAAGGTGGACAAACCACAATGATCTATCGCACGTTCTTCCCTAACGATGTTGATATTTCGGTTCCTTATGTTGGTCCTATCTGCTTTGGTGTTGAAGATGGTCGTCACGAACCATTCATTAATCAATGTGGCACACAAATAGATCGTGATAAAATATTAGCCTTTCAGCGTGAAGTACTATTACGTAAAGCAAAATTAGTTCCTATGTTGAAAGTACTTGCCGAGAAAAACAAATGGAATTTTGGAGCACTATCATTTGAAGAGGTAATAGACTATTGTGTGCTTGAATATTCATTCTCGATATGGCAGTGGGGCACAAAAACATCAACTATTCCAGATCCGATCTTATCGTCTGATAAAGAACTTTTTGATCATTTCATGAATATAGCAGGGGCGCAATATTTTGGAGAACAATCGTCGCCAATAATGCCATTTTTTGTTCAAGCAGCCACTGATCTTGGCTATTATGGCTATGACACTAAGCCGTTTAAAGGTCTGCTAACCATAAAATCGGCAAAAGGTTATTTGAATGATTTGTTTTTACCCGAAGAGGCAAAAAATACAAAATTCAACCATTCGTTACATAAAGAAATGTATAAATTCTTAGGTGAAAACGATCCTAAAATGATATTTATTTATGGCGAGTTTGATCCTTGGACTGCTGCTGCTCCTGCAAAAGAGCTATTCGATGGTAAGAAAAACATGTTTATGTATGTTAAAGAGGGTGGAAGTCATAGCACACGTATAGCTTCGATGCCTGAGAATGTGCAAAAAGAGATTTGGGGTAAGATCAATAGCTGGTTGAAAGACTAAGCAGCTGTTTTAATTTATTACCAGCATTTTACTACCACTTTTTTTCCAATGATTTTTGAATTGTGGTCTATTACTATCTCGGCAAATCATCGAAAAGTAGCAGTAATAAAATTTTGAAAACAAATAATAATAGCTTCTAACCCTAGTCACCAGTGCTTTAACTTTATTTTTTGATAAATGGATTACATAGAATATAAACTCACTTTTAGTAATGATGCTGATGCTGATGCGTCGGAAATTGCTGTTGCCACATTGGCAGATATAGGATTCGATAGTTTCGATGATAGTAATGATTACTTGCTTTGTTATATTGAGGAAGGTCAGCTTACAAAATATCGAGTTGATATTGCTGAATATGTTGAGAAACTGAAAAAAGAAGGAGTGGATGTGGCAATCAATAAGATTGAAACAGTAAACTGGAATAAAGAGTGGGAATCGAATTTTGAGCCTATTGATATTGATGGTATATGTAGAATACGTGCACCGTTTCATTCTAAAAATGATGCAGTAGCCCACGACATAATCATAATGCCAAAGATGTCGTTTGGCACTGGTCATCATGCCACAACATACCTCATGATAAAAAATATATTCAACCTTGATTTAAAAGGGAAAAAAGGATTGGATATGGGTAGTGGCACAGGAGTGTTGTCTATTGCTGCTTTGATTAATGGGGCTAAACATATGGATTGTGTTGATATAGACAGCTGGGCATACGAAAATTGTATAGAAAATTGTGCTACAAATGGATATAGTTCTTCAACTAGCGTCATGTTAGGTGATGCAACGGTTGTGGTTGGTAAAGAATATGATTTTGTATTGGCAAATATAAATCGTAATATTCTTCTTGCCGATATGCAGCATTATGTAGTAACATTGCATCAAGGGGGATTGCTCCAAATGAGTGGTTTTCTTGAGATCGACATCGAAGACATAATGAGTAAAGCTATTTCTTTGGGGTTCAGCCATAAAAAAACAGAAACTAAGGATGGTTGGGTTGTTATGTTGTTTATGAAAAATTAGTGTTTGCACCTCGTACTTTTGAAATCATCAAAATATAATGCTATGAAACAATATATTGTGTCATTATTAGCAATGATTTTCTGCTTACAAGTAGCATCTCAAGAGGTTAATTATGATGAAAAGAAAGTTCAGAAATACAAACTTCCTAGTTTGCTTGTTTGTGAAAATGGCAGAAAGGTAAAAACGGCTACTGAGTGGGAGAAAACACGACGACATGAGATTATGTCGATGTTTTCCGAGCAGATGTATGGGAAAACACCACGTCAAAAATTCCAAACCACCTACGAAACTATCTCTGAAAATGATAATGATCTTGATGGGAAAGCGTATAGCAAGCAGGTTAATATAACATTGCATAGTGGGTCGGCAACGCACATTTTGCAGCTGCTGGTATATTATCCTAAAAATGTAAGAGGTAAAATTCCGATGTTTGTAACGTATAACTTCAATGGTAATCATAGCATAAGCCCAGATCCTTATATCATATTTTCTGAATCGGTTAAAAAGGTGACCGACACCAATAAGCCTCCTGTGGCACGTGGAGCAAATTCAGATCGTTTTCCACTTAAAATGATAATAACAGAGGGCTATGGGTTCGTTACGCTTTGTTACCACGACGTATATCCAGATGCTGCTGATATGAGAGAGAGTAGTGTGTTGAAGATGTTTGGTAGCTACGAGCGCAACAAAAATAATCCTGCTTACTGGAACGCCATCGGTGCGTGGGCATGGGGAACAAGTAGAGTGATGGATTTCCTCGAAACCGAGAAGTGTGTAGATATTAAAAAGGTTGTCATTATGGGACATTCTCGTCAAGGTAAAGCTGCACTTTGGTGTGGAGCTCAAGATCAACGTTTTGCGATAGTTATATCTAATAATTCGGGTTGTGGTGGAGCGGCACTTTCAAAAAGGGTGTTTGGTGAAAATATAAAGGTTATAACTAATACTTTTCCTCATTGGTTCTGTAAGAATTTCAATCAATATGCTGGAGGAGAAGATAAGTTGCCATTTGACCAACACGAATTGATAGCCTTAATAGCCCCTCGTCCTGTTTATGTGGCAAGTGCCCAGGATGATGCGTGGGCTGACCCGAAAGGCGAATTTCTGGCAGCCGCTTATGCAGGCGAAGTCTACAAACTATATGGGCTTGATGGGTTGAATATAAGTGTCATGCCTCCTTTACACACACCAATAATGAATCAAATTGGCTATCATATTCGTGCTGGTAAGCATGGAGTTACTGAGTATGATTGGAAAAATTATATACAATTTGCTAACAAGCATTTCTACGGTAGTAAATAAAGAACTATCATATAAAAGATATTGATAATGGCTATTTCAGAATATAGAGAATATGGGTGGAAAGATGGAGCTCCTCTAGAATACCATCAATCTTTAATAAAACACATGTTGAAATTTTTGCCAATTGATGGTACGCCTATTTTAGATATAGGATGTGGCAATGGAGCTCTTGATAATGAACTTATTGCTATGGGTTATAATGTGTATGGTATTGATGCTTCTAAAAAAGGTGTAGATATAGCTAATATTCGTAACCTCGGTCGTTTCTATGTTATGGATGTTGTCAATTGGCAAACTGCCCGATATTCTTAGTGACATCCCTTTTCGTACAGTGATCTCAACAGAAGTAATTGAGCATCTGTATTATCCAAGAGGTCTTATAGATCTTGCAAAACTTGCCTTAAAAATTGGTGGAGGTGGACGTCTTATTATCTCAACACCTTATCATGGATATTTAAAAAACCTACTGGTAGCACTTTTCAATAGAATGGATTATCATTTCAGTGCTTTGTGGAATGGAGGACACATAAAATTTTGGTCGTTTAAAACCATAAGTGTCTTATTGAGAGAGCGTGGCTTTGAAAATATAGAATTTAAAGGCATTGGGCATATGTATCTTCTGTGGAAACAGATGATAGTGAAAGCAGATATATCTAAATTTGACGATTAAATCAAAACAGCTTCTTAGCTTCTAAGCATTGATACAAATTTAAGAACAAAATATGCCCTTTAATGAGAATCCTATGAGCTGCCGCGGCAGCTCATAGGATTTAGCTTTAAGGTAAGACATAATAATAGTCAAATATGCTCTATTTTACAGGTGAATTTTCTTCTTTTGCCATGTGGTTATAGAATAGTTTATCAAGAAGTGCAGGACAGAATTTTTTGATGATCCATGTGGCGCGACCTTGAAACTCCATTAGCAGCATTCGTTTGCGAGATGAAACTCCTTTTGCTATGATATGTGCCACCTCGCTTGAAGTCATCATCTTGCTCTCTTGGCGTGGTGACGCACCTTGATGAGATCCATCGGCGGTTAGGGCTGAGAAACGCACATTTGATGCTGTGAAGCCTGGCATTGCTATCATCACATGAACACCTTTTTTAAGATTCTCAACACGTAATGTTTCCAAAAAGCCGGTCATCGCATACTTTGAGGCGCTGTAACCAGTGCGTGCAGGCAATCCATGTATGCCTGCCACAGACGACACACCGACAATTGATCCATGTGAATTTTGAATATATTTTAAAGCATATTTTGTGCAATTCACAGTGCCCCAGAAATTAACATCCATAAGCGCGTGTAGCACCTTGAGATCAACATCGTCGAAGAGTGCACGCATAGAGATTCCCGCATTGCATATCAGCACATCTATGCCTCCAAAATGATCTACTGCCGAGTTGATTAATTTTTCGCAATCTTTTTCATTTGTCACGTCGCACTCCACTGCTAGAGCTGTGCTACCTATTGAACTAGCTATCTCTGTTAAAGAATTATAATTACGCGCGCCCATAACTACATTTGCGCCCAACGATGCAAATTCTATGGCTAGTGAACGACCTATCCCCGACGATGCACCGGTTATTACAACTGTCTTCTCTTTAAAATTCATAATATAAGTATATAAAAAAGTATTTTGAAGTTGTTTTAATTTTTACCTGACACCAATAATTAAAACAGCTTCTAAAAAGCACGTTGTGCTACAAAGTAATTTTCAATCTGTCGTATGCTAAAAAAACATTTTCAGGTAGCTCCTCTTTAACATCGGCATACAACCCCAGTTGGTGTGAGATATGAGTGAGGTATGCCCTTTTGGGTGCTGCCTTACAAATGACATTTAGAGCCTCAGAAAGAGTGAAATGTGAAATATGTTCTGTGCGTCTTAATGAGTTGATAACTAATATATCGACACCTACAAATTTTTCTATCTCGCTATCTTCTATATGATTCATATCGGTGATGTAACATATGTTTCCGATACGAAACCCTAAAACAGGCAATTTATAATGCAACCCACGAATAGGTGTCACCTCCACTCCGCAAACATCAAACTTTTTATCAGTTATGGTGTGCATCTTAATTTCTGGCACACCTGGATATGGATCTTTACCAAATGCGTAGTCGTAATCTTTCTTTAAAATATCAACTACATTTTTCTCAGCATACACATCCATTCCTTTTTTTAGAATGTAGTTGAATGCCCTCACATCATCTAAGCCACCGGTATGGTCTTTATGTCCGTGGGTAAATAGTATGGCATCAATGTTTTTCACCCCCTCGCGCAACATTTGGTATCTGAAGTCTACACTGGCGTCAATCAAAAAATCGACACCTTTCTCTTGTATTAGAACCGAGCTACGCAGACGATTATCATGCGCATCGTTAGAACTACAAACCTCACAATCACAACCTATCATAGGCACACCCTGCGATGTTCCTGTACCTAAAAATGTAATACTACTCATCACCTTTGAAAAATTGAGCACATCGTGCTTTTTGCTGTTTTGCTCGTAGTTAAGTAATAGATAAAAATGTATCAATGATTGTTTACAATCATTTACAATCATTTAATTGCAAACGAGGAGCATTACAGCAATTATTTAAACTTCGACTTAATAACGTAAAGGTATCAATAATTTTAATAAATTTGCATCAATAATAAGATATTATGTGTGATAAAACAAAAATAATTCATGCTTGGGGCGACTCAC